>CAYIZZ010000028.1:0-20601 GCA_964367945.1 uncultured Oscillospiraceae bacterium
GACCCATGAAAACATCCTCCTTGTATGCATAGCATATATATCATATTATTTTAGTGCAAGGCATATTTATCGCCATTTTACAATAATTATAACATTATATCATAATGATAGCATATTTCCAAACCAAGCATTCACACGATTTCTTTTCACTTTACGTTACGCATTTAGGGAGTGGGTAAAAAGAATGGATCTAGTAACAAAAAATGATATAACAAAAGCATGATAACATGTAAAAGAAAAAACGAAAAATATCCAAGTTGTGGAAAGCGTGATACATTTACAGTCGAGGGTATAAATGTCTATTTGATGCATTATATTCCTCTGCTTTCTGTGCCTGACTATTTGTAAATCAGTTTTGTCCACACCCAGGTTTCAAGGTCCACGCCAAGGTTTTAAAGGGTCGTTGACTTATTATTTGTTTTATGCTAACGTATATATGAATTGTGCCTTGAATATAAGTGTTGTTTGATTAGGCTGAATTTAAAATGGAGGGTTAATGGTTTTTAAAAAAATTAAAAACATTGAAACATTTATCATCTATTTTGTGGTGTTGTTATCAATAAATTTAAGTGGGAATATTTTTTTTGTGTCATTTAACCATCGAGAAATGGTTATAGCTGTTTTGGGGATAGTATGCTTTTCATATTTATTGTTAAGAAAACGTAATAATGATAGATATACAATAAATAAAAACAGTATTATTTTATTTCTCTTGGCTGTAATGTTTTTGCTTATCACAATGTTTATTAACGGTATTGATGATAACTATATTGCAGTTATGTTACAATTATTTATAGCATTGATTGTGACAGAAATAATGACACATGAAAAATTCACCGAAGTATATATTAACATAATGTTTTTTTTGGCATTTGTTTCGTTAATTTGCTTTTTTATATATCAAGCAATACCACAAATAGCCCTTTTGTTTCCAAAAACAGACGCAATTGCATCTGTTGATTATTATAATGCAGGAATTTTTGTGTTTCAAGCATTTGCCGACTATGATTATTTGCGGCCTACAGCAAGAAATAATGGGATCTTTTGGGAACCCGGAGCGTATCAAGCATTTTTGACTTTAGCCTTGGCTTTTTACATGACTTATAAATTTGATAGTGCTAAAATTCATACAAAACTATTATATCCGGTTGTTTTTATACTAACTTTATTATCCACAGGTTCAACTTTAGCATTAGTATCAATTTTTTTGGTCTTTGTAGCCAATTTCAAGCGGATTATTACTTTTTTTAAGGATTTGTTTAAAGACTATTGGAGCAGATTTGTTAAATCACGTTATAGGTCTCTTATCGTTGTATTAATTATTGTATTAATTGTGGTTTTATGTTTTGTTTTGTTTTCTGTTTTATTTTCAGTATTACGTGTTTTTATATTACAATTTGTTGTAAAACTTCAATATGAAATAAATGAAGGAATCGGTAATATCATTGCGCGCACTTCGCTAGACAAAATTCAGCATATTATACATGATGGAACGTTTTATTTTTTCGGCATGTCATCTTCAACCTGTGAAATTGTAGCTCCCAACTGCTGGAATTCCATTATTTTTTCAATTCTGTCGTATGGTATTCCATTTTCGATGCTTCTTTTGTTTGGATATTTCAAGTACACACGTAGGTATTTTGAAGGCAGTTTTATTGTTGTGTTCATCATGCTGTGTTTTGCCTTTTCAACACAGATGTTGTTTTTAAAGCCCTTATTCCTTTGTCTGGTTTTTTATGGGATAAAAAGCCAAAAGACGCAAAAAAAATATATTAGTAACGATTCCATGGGAGCAAATGATGATTGATTTAGATTTGGTTTTCCTTGGAGGATTATTCCCACAAGAGCTAAAAGAAGAAATTTCAACAAATTCTATCGGTGCAGTTCAAAACGCCGCAGATGCATTACAATGGAATTATGTTAAAGGGTTTAATCAGCTAGGAATAAATAACTTTAAAATTATCAACTCCTTATTCATAGGCTCTTACCCAAAAAGATATAAAAAGCTTGTAATTAATTCAAGTTTTTTTGAGAATAACCACTGTAAGAATAATTTAAATGTAGGTTTCAATAACTTGAGTGGATACAAGATTTTTTCGCGCAAAAATTCGCTGAAAAAGCCGCTGAAAGAATGGGCCCAAAACGGAGCACAAAATAAAGCGATAATAGCATATGCGTTGACAACTGTTATGGTAGACAGCCTTATCTATGTGAAAAAACTGAACCCTAATATTAAAACATGCCTTATAGTGCCGGACTTGCCTGAATATATGAACTTATCTACGGAAAAAACGGGGTTATATACCCGTCTTAAATCCTGGGACATGAAAAAATTATATGAAAAAGTGTCCGAAATTGATTCGTTTGTTTTACTGACAAAACAGATGAATGATAAACTGAAAATACAAAACTTCGTTGTAGTAGAGGGCGTTGCATCGGATAATATTTCGCCACAAAAAAACAGTGATATCATACCGAAAAGCGTTTTATATGCAGGGACTTTAAACGAACGTTACGGCGTGAAAAGTTTGGTGGAGGCGTTTGCTAAAACCACAGATCCTGAAATGAGGCTTATTTTATGTGGTGTGGGAGACAGCGAGAACTTTATAAAAGAAATGGCACAAAAAGACAAACGTATACTATTTAAAGGTGCATTGTCTCGTGATGATGTGCTGAAGTTAATAGGGAAATCTTCATTGATAGCAAACCCGCGAAAAAACGACGAAGAGTTTACGAAATACAGCTTTCCTTCAAAAAACATTGAAGCATTGTCAAGTGGTAGACCTTTGCTGGCGTATAAGCTGGACGGGATTCCTGATGAGTATGATGACTACATTTACTACGTTAAAGATAATGACGTTTTAAGCTTGTCGAAAAAACTGCAGGAGATTTGTAACAAACCACCACAAGAACTGCATGAGTTTGGTGAAAACGCAAAGAAGTTTGTGCTGGAAAATAAAAGCACTGCTTTGCAGGCAAAAAAAGTGCTTGATATGCTAAAAAATCAGTAACATGTACTAGGTAAGATATGGGAGGTATATTAATTGCTGAAAAATAGATATAAAAAGGTGTTATCTACAGTTGTGTTAATTTTACTCACTTTTATTGTGTCTTTATTTTTCACAATATATTGGTTTGATTCAGATTTTCGTGCATGGGATGATTTTTCGGAAGCATACTCCTTAGGGCGTATTTATCAAATGCAAATAGGCCATGAAAATATCGCCGGATTTTTAATAGCATCCTCTGGAGAGAACACCAGCGAGGAATTGTTTTTAAACGAGTTGCCATTTGAGTCAACAAGCTTATATGTTCATCAAATCGGTTTGCAGGGAACTGCACTGGGGCTTTTGAACCAAGCATTGTGTCTTTTGAGTCTTCAGCCATTGCTTCGTCTTCAAATTCTTCATTTTGTTGTGATTTAGTCTTTTATTGCCACATTTACTTCTATATGCTATTGGGCATATAAAGAGTTTGGCATATTAAGTGGACTATTGCCGATGATTGTGGTGTTGCCGTCTCCGTGGATTCAAATGAGCATTGGAAATTTGTATTGGGTGACGGGGTTATTTTTTTTGCCAATGGCCATCAATTGTTGGGTGTGTAGATATTACGAAAACAAGCCCAAGATCCCACTATGGACCAACGCAATTATTGCTTTGGCATTGTTAATCCGTTTTGCTTGTGGGTTTGAATTCACCAGTGCGGTTTTAATTTCTATGGAAATTCCGGTGATGTACTATTTGTTGAAACATAGAAAAAAGGCAAAAAAATGGTTTAAGGCAGCTTTATTGAATGGAATTGCAGGCATAGGAGCTTTTTTACTGGCCATGGGCATTTGGCTAGCAAAATTGGTTACGTTTTATGGAACTTTGCAACGTGCGCTACTGCAATTACTTACCCCTATCGCTACAAGAGTTGGTTTGTTTGGCGACGTTTTGAATGTCTTAGAGCCAGATGTAAAAGTCATTATAGAAAATAGCCTACAAAAACCTCTGGTGGAGATACTGAATTATTATTTAATGGCAGACAACGTGATATTCAACATTACCATGATGGAATGCATTTTAATTTATGCAACTATTTTAGCTTTAACTATAATAGCATGCAAGGCTACAAACTTAAAACAGGCTTTGTATCACCACGGAAAACTGGCAGCAATTGTTTTGTTGGCGTTTACAGCACCGGTGTCATGGTTTGTTTTAGGCAGAGGACACGCTTCTCTTCATACGCATATAAATTTTATCCTTTGGTTTACCCCACTCATTCCGTTTATGGCCTTTCATATCGGATATTGTGTTACAACAGGGACTTCCATCATCATAAAACATATCAAACAAAAGAATACAAAAGATAAATCTGAAAAAGCAAAGTCGTAAGAATCCACCATGGGAGATTTTCATGAAAGTACTATGGCTGTGTAATATAACATTACCAGAGATAAGTGAAAAATTAAATAAAGATAAAACCAATGTAGGCGGATGGATATCTTCTATGGCAAGTTTGCTTTTAGAAAAAGACAATTTTTCTTTGGTGTATTTATTTCCTAACAAAGGTGAAAATATTAAGGGCAATATAAATAATTTGTTTTATTATGGTTTTGATGAAAACAACTCATACAATACATTTGACGCTATATTACAAAAAGAAAAGCCCGATGTTGTGCATATATTCGGCACTGAATATGCACATACATTGATAATGGTTGATGCATGTGAACAGCTAAATTTACTAAATAAAACTGTAATCAACATTCAAGGACTAACAAGTGTTATAGCAAAACATTACTATGCCGATTTACCAAGTAGTGTTATAAACGGTTTTACTTTCAGAGATTTCATCAAGCAAGATAACATTGCACAACAACGAAAAAAGTTTGAAAAACGTGGAATTGATGAGATAAAAGCACTTCGCAAATGCAGGCATGTAATAGGCCGCACCACTTGGGATAAAGCGTGCACTACAAAGATTAATCCTAAAATAAATTACCATCATTGTAACGAAATCCTGCGCAAGGAATTTTATAAGCATAAATGGAATATCGATAATTGTGAAAAATATTCAATTTTTGTTAGTCAGGCGCATTACCCTATTAAGGGTATGCATTATCTATTAGAAGCGATGCCGCATATTTTAAGCAATTTTCCAAAGGCGCATGTTTACACCACAGGGCCTGATTTATTGAATATGAGCCTTAAGCAAAAAGTGAAAATGAACTCATATCAAAAATATTTGATAAAGCTTATTAAAAAGTATAATCTTGAAAACAATATAACATTCTTAGGCAATTTAAACGAAAAACAAATGTGTGAGCAATATTTGAAAAGCCATGTTTTTGTTTCATCATCGGCTATAGAAAATTCACCCAACTCAGTGTGTGAAGCAATGATGCTGGGAGTACCAACAGTTTCTAGCATGGTTGGTGGAGTTTCTACTTTGCTTAATCATGAAATTGAAGGATATTTATATCAGCATAACGCATCATATATGCTTTCATACTATATTTGTAATATTTTTTCCAATAGCTTGCTTGCACAAAAATTCTCAAGTAATTCAGCGGTTCGTGCACATAAAACACATTGTGTCGACGAAAT
The DNA here is from genome assembly GCA_964367945.1 of uncultured Oscillospiraceae bacterium. Lineage (GTDB taxonomy): Bacteria > Bacillota > Clostridia > Oscillospirales > Ruminococcaceae > JAAYCI01. The sequence goes on from CAYIZZ010000028.1 coordinate 5,595, forward strand.
TCTAAATACATTGCTGAGCTTTTATGCACAATTGGAAATTGAGTAAGGAGTATAATGAATATACGTAAACTAATATCCAAATCTAAGTTTTTGAAGTCGATGATATTAAAAGCAATGAAATTGGCAGAAGAAATAAAATGTTTTTTCAGCACATTCAAAACGTTTTTAGTGATGGATAAAAAAGCTAAATCAATATTTTATATAGGCGTACCGGCACATAAAAACTTGGGTGATTTAGCTCAAGGAGTGTGTATTAGAGAATGGATTAAGGAAAATTATCCTGATTTTCAAGTTGTGCCATTAGAAACAAATGGTCTTGTAAATACCCGTTTTTCGTTGATTCATAAGCTAAAAAAACATTTTAAAGAAGAACACGATTTTATTATTTTTCAAAGCGGATATACTATAACGGATCTTGGCGGATATGCTGATATTATGCACAGAACAGTCATATCATTACTGCCGAATGCGAGAATTTTAATGATGCCGCAAACGATTTTTTTCCAAAATAACGAAAATCAAATGCGCACAGCAGCAAATCACAATTCGGCGAAAAACATGTTGTTGATGGCACGTGATGAAGTTTCATATGAAATGGCGCTTTCAATGTTTCCGAATCTAAAAATTGAACTATACCCTGATATAGTAACCACATTGATAGGCACATACCGGTATGAATATGCTAAAAGCGGGGTTTTATTTTGTTGCAGAAATGATGTGGAAAAGTTTTATCCGGATGATGAAATCAACGATTTAATGATGAAAATTTCAAATGTAGAAAGAGTTGAAAAAACAGACACAACAAAAAATATACGTGCAAGCAAAATGGTTAAAGAAGCAAAATTTTATATGGAAAAAGAAATTGACCACTATGCAAAGTTTAAGTTGCTCATAACCGATAGATATCATGGGACTATTTTTTCTTTAATTGCCGGCACTCCTGTTATAATTATTAAATCTACAGACCATAAGGTGACAACAGGCGCAAAATGGTTTGAAGGGGTTTATGATGATTATGTGTATGTTGCAGATTCGCTGGATGACGCGCATGAGCTGGCTTTACAGATATTAAAGAAAGATCTATCCCATGAAATGACGCCACATTTTAAACAGTTGTATTATGATAAATTGAAATTTTTGTTTGAAAGTATGAATCCTTACAAAAATTAAATTGATATTTATTGCAAAAGGAGATATATGTCTTCGCATCGTACAGAAAACGCAAAACGCAATGTTTTATTTGGCTTTATAGCTTTAATAGTACAAATGGTGGGACCTTTTGTTGTAAGAACTGTAATGATTTATTACATGGGAATACAGTATGTGGGTTTAAGCAGTTTGTTTGCTTCTATTTTACATGTACTAAATTTAGCAGAACTTGGTGTAGGCTCAGCCATAACGTATTTTATGTACAAACCGGTCGAAGAAAAAGATGTAGATACAATATGTGCCTTGATGAACCTATATAAAAAGTACTATAGAGTTATTGGCATTGCTGTTTTATGCTTAGGACTGGTAATATTACCGCTTGTTCCACATTTAATCAGCGGAGAAGTTCCACAAGGGTTAAATGTGTTTGTGCTGTATATTCTAAATTTGTCTGCAACTGTGGTTTCGTATTGGCTTTTTGCTTATAAAAATGTTGTGATTGTAGTTCACCAACGCAATGATATCATAGAAAAAATCAATATTCTAATCAAGCTTTTGTTATGTATAATGCAAATAACAATAATAATTTTATTCGATAATTACTATTATTATTTGTTAGCTGCAATAGCTTTGCAAATTATATCAAATTTAATTACTGCTTATCGTTCCAACAAAATGTTTCCTCAATTCAAGGCACACGGTAATTTACCGCAAAAAACTATTAAAGAGATAAACGCAAAAGTAAAAGCCCTTTTTACATCTAAATTTGGGGAAGTAATTGTAACATCTGTAGATACTATTATTATCTCTGCTTTTTTAGGATTGACTATATTGGCAAGATATAACAACTATTATTATATAGTCACTTCGATATATTTGGTTACATCCGTGCTGATAAAGTCTGTTCAATCCGGCATAGGCAACTCATTAATTGTGGAAAAAGAAATTGATAAAATCAAAATTTTCAATAAATTCAACTTTATTGTTTATTGGATATTCTCCTTCATGATTGCGGCTTTTGCTATTTTAATTCAAGAGTTTATAATTGTGTGGGTAGGCACAGAAAACTTAATTCCAATAGGCTGTGTGATTTCGCTGGTTTTGGTTATGTATTTGCAGTCTATAAATCAAGTTTTGGTTTTGTATAGAGATGCGAGCGCTTTGTGGGATGTTGATAAATATCGGCCACTTGTAACAGCACTGGTGAATTTGCTATTAAATTTGTTGACAGTAAATGTAATTGGCTTATACGGTGTAATCTTATCAACATTTGCAAGTGTCTTTTTTGTTGGCTATCCATGGCTAATAAGAAATATATTTACTTATGTTTTAAAAAGCTACAAGTCAGTCTACATTAAAAAAACCATTAATAATTTTATTGTTTTTTTAATAGGAAGCTTTTTAAGTGCTTTTTTATGTTCATTTGTTTCAATTAGTTCTTTTTTAGGAATAATGATAAAATTCGCTATAATATGTATTGTATACAACACAGTGATAATCATCGCAAATTATAACAGGCAAGAATTTAAAGATGTTATTGAAATTTTGAAAACCAGTGCACATAAATTAAAAATAAAGTGAGTGATAATATATGTATTCCACTAATAAAAGTGTTCAGCAACTAGTTGCGTTGTTAAAATCATATAATATTAAAGATGTTGTGCTGTCTCCGGGCGGCAGTGATATTCCAATAATTCATTCCATAGAAATGGATTCATTTTTTACGTGCTACTCTGTTGTAGACGAAAGAAGTGCTGCATATTTTGCAATGGGTGTGGCACAAAATAAAAATTCTCCGGTAGCAATTGTGTGCACATCAGGCTCAGCTGTGTGCAATTATTTACCCGGTATAACAGAGGCGTTTTATCAAGATGTTCCTATAGTGGCTATCACCGCAGATAAAAATCCGCTTTATCAAGGTCAATTGGAAATCCAAAAAATAAATCAAGATAATATTTTCGGCGAAGTGGTGAAAAAGTCGGTCACGTTGCCGGTGGTCAACTCTGAAGAGGAAGAATGGCTTTGTAATCGGCTAATTAACGAAGCGTTGCTCGAGCTCAATCATCATGGATGTGGGCCTGTTCATATAAATATACCTATTGTAGGCAGAACAGATTTATATGATTGTGACATGAACTTGAAAGTTCGGAAGATTAGCAGAACAGAGATAGACGCTGCAGATTCAACATGGAAAAGCCATGCTGAAACTTTATTAAATGCTAAAAAAATATTAGTAATTGTGGGACAAAATTTGATGTTTTCTAAAGAAGATATCGAAAATATGAACACCTTCTTTAAAAGATTTAATTGTGTTTTTGCCACTGAAAAATTATCTAATTTAGAATGTGATGGCACGGTGAGCTCTTATATTTTAAGTGAAGTTTGTGCTCTTGATAGCTTAAGCATGCTTACACCCGATATAGTTATTTCTATTGGGAACAATCTTGCGGCATATCAGCTGAAACCGTATTTGAGAAACCACAGCAAGCACATTAAAAATTTTTTAGTACACCCAAATGGCAAAGTACGGGATGCATATAGATGTTTGAGTGATATTTTCGAATGTACATCGTCATATTTTTTTAAAAAAATTATTTCATATACAAATGATACTAATGCATCGGATATGTCTTACTATAACGACTGGCAAAGTTCAATTCAAAAAGTTGAACTGCCGGAATTTGAGTATTCTAATTTTTATCTGGCGCAAGAGCTAGCTAAAGTCATGCCGGCAAATTCCACATTACATTTAGCTATTTTAAACAGCACAAGAATAATGCAGTTTTTTGATTTCAAGCATAATATCAGAACATACAGCAATGTGGGAACGCTGGGAATTGATGGATGCTTTTCAACATTTGCAGGGCAAGCAGCGGCAACAGAAGAGTTAGCATTTTTAGTAATTGGGGATTTAAGCTTCTTTTATGATATGAACGCAGCCGGCCTTAGAAGCATAGGTAATAATGTTAGGGTTATTCTTTTGAATAATGGCGGCGGATCAGAGTTTCATTTTTTTATGGGAAAGAGCAGAATACCTACTATAAACGCATATATTTCAGCACAGCACAGCAATGTAGCTAAGGGCTGGATAGAATCTTTGGGTTATAAATATTTTGAAGCAAAAAGTAAAGATGATATCAGTTTAGCCATGCAAGAGTTTGGAGAGAAATCTGATAGACCATTGTTTTTAGAGGTGTTCACTTCTATGGAGGAAGATGCCGCAAAAACTAACGAGTTTTATCATGAAAATCAAAGTAAAATTGATAATGAGATAAACGGAAAATTTACAACAAAAAAAATTGCAAAAAAATTGCTTTCAGAAAAACAAATCGCAAAAGCAAAGAATATAATTAAAGCTATTAAAGACTAAAAGAGAATATTATTATGAAAAAGTTCAAAAATAAGTTGGAGGAATAATGAATATTCTTATACTTGGTGGAACAGGAACAATGGGAACTTACTTGGTTGAACAATTGGCAGTGCCATCCAATTATATAGTTGTTACATCAAGAAGTGTAAAAGTATCTGAAAATCCAAACATTAAATACATTAAAGGAAATGCTCGAGATATTAATTTTCTAAACGAAGTATTGCAAGAACAATATGATGTAATTGTTGATTTTATGATTTATACAACAAAGGAGTTTGAGGACAGATGTGATTTGTTTTTGTCAAATACTTCCCAATATGTTTTTCTTAGCTCGGCAAGAGTTTATGCAGAATCAAATAAGCCGCTAACTGAGAAAAGCCCTCGATTACTTGACATAAGTGAGGATAAAGAATATTTAAATACAGACGAGTATGCGCTGGCTAAAGCAAGGCAAGAAGATGTTTTAACATGCAATAAAAAAAAGAACTGGACAATTATTCGTCCATATATCACTTATAACTCAAGCAAATTACAACTCGGAACATATGAAAAAGAATATTGGCTATACAGAGCATTGCATAATAGACCCATAGTTCTTTCAAAAGATATAAAAGAGAATCTTACAACCTTAACTTACGGAAAAGATGTATCCAAAGGTATATGTACATTAATAAACAACAAAAAAGCACTTGGAGAAATTTTTCAGATTACTACATCGGACAATTTAACGTGGGGCGAGGTTTTGGAATGCTACTTAAAAGTCATTGAAAAAGAGTATGCATTCAAACCCAATGTAAAATGGATTGAAAACTCGACAGAAAACAATTATCAATTTAAATATGACAGAATATTTAATCGAATTTTTGATAGTAAAAAAATAACAACGCTTACAAAAGATGAACTCAAATTTAAAGAACCTTTGTTGGGGCTTGAAAAATGTTTAGTTGAATTTATTAAAGAAGGACAATCCTTTCATGAAATTGATTGGACATTGGAAGCGAAAAAAGATAAAATTTGCGGAGTATACACGCCACTAAGTGAAATACATTCACATAAAGGTAAAATCAAGTATGTTTTATTTAGATTTGCACCTAATCTTGCAAAATTTGTAATAGATATGCTTTATAACATTCGAAAGGGCTATTGAATGCAAAAAAAAGACGTAATTTTTCTTTGTCAATATTTTTATCCAGAGTATAATTCGTCGGCAACACTACCGTATGATACAGCGCTGAAGCTTGTGCAAAGTGGTAAAAGTGTTGGTGTATTAACGGGGTACCCTCACGAATATACCCTTCTTGAAAATATTCCCAAGAAAGAAGTTTATAACAATATTTCAATCGAGCGAATGAAGTATGTTCAAACAAGCAAGATTTCTAAATTGGGTCGGATTTTCAAGTTTTTGTCTTTTACTGCATCGGCGTTATTTAAACTTAATGTTTTTAAAAAGTATGAATATATCATCGTATATTCTAATCCGCCTATTTTGCCGATAATTGCAGTTTTGGCGAAAAAACTTTTTGGGTGTAAAATTATTTTTGTGTGCTATGATGTCTATCCCGAAGTTGCTACCAAAACAGGTAACTTAAACGAAGATTCAATAGTTGTAAAATTTATGCACTTTGTAAATGCACAGCTTTATAAAAACGTGTTTAAAATTGTAGCTCTTTCCGATGATATGAAAAATACACTGAAAAACAAAAAAAAAGTAAAGCAAGATAAAATTGTTGTCATACCAAACTGGTATGACGACACACCGATAAATATTATCAAAAACGAAAACAGCGATTTAATAAAAATACGTCAAGAGTATAAATTTATCGTTTCATATCTCGGTAACATGGGCACAGCGCAAGATATGAACACTATTTTAGAGGCGATAAAAAATTGTCAAGATGAAAGCGTTGCTTTTTTCTTTTCGGGGCACGGCAATAAAGTAGATGCAGTGAGAAGTTTTATAAAGGCTCATTCCTTGAAAAATGTATTTTTGTTTGGATTTTTACATGGTGATGATTATAAAACGGCGCTGAAAATATCGGACATGTTTATAACTTCACTGGAATGTGGGCTAAGCGGTCTATGCGTTCCCAGCAAGACCTATGCATATATGATGGCGGGAAAACCCGTTGTTGCCATAATGGATAAACAATGTGATATCAGTAAAATTTTAGAAAATAATGATGCGGGAATTAGTGTTGAAAATGGTGATTTTAAAAAAATATTGTCTTATATCGACGATTTAAAAAACAACATTGAAAGACATGCTGTAGTCTCGCAAAACTCCAGAAAAATATATTTACAAAATTATACTAAAGATATTTGCACATCAATGTATGTGAAATTGTTTGAAAACTAATGGCTAAACTTTAAACGTTTTATGCGAAAGGTGCGTTAAATGCTGATTTTTCCCACACTATTTTTTGCTTATGTTGTGATTTTGAATTTTCTAAACAAAAAACCTCTTGTATTTTCACTGGTAAGTGGATATATTACTTTGCTTTCAATATCTGTTTTTATTGCGGAAATCACAAGTATTTTTAGTGCGTATAATATAATATGGGTTAGTGTTTTATGGACAGCCTTACTTGCCATTTTGTTCTTTAAGTTCCCAATAAACTTTAAAAATCTTTCATATAATCTGCGTTTTACGGTGTTTGAAAAAGTTTTACTAATCTTGATGGCGATGATTGTTGGCATATGTGTTTTTAAGGCTATTTTTTACCCTCCGGGCCTTCCGACAGACTCTATGGTATACCATTTACCCAGAACATTTATGTACTATAAAACCGAGTCTATACATAATTTCCCGGCAAATTACGGACATTTGCTGTTTTTAGCACCATTGAATGCGATTTTAATGTCACAGGTGCAAATTTTATCCTTTGGGAGTGATGTTTTTTTAAACCTGCTGCAATCCACGGCTTTTATTTTTGGAGCCATAACAACATGCGGTATTGCACAGGCTCTTGGTGCCAAAAGAAAATATGCCCTAATATCAGGCTTCTTTTATGTGACATTGTCTATGAATATTTTGCAATCATCAACCACGCAAAACGATTTGCTGCTATCCACACTTTGTCTTATCGCTGTATATTATATGATAGTTATAGCAAACGCTAATACAGCTGTGAAAAACAATGTTATATCGTATATATATCTAGGTTTTTCTTGTGGACTTTCAGTACTTGCCAAGTTAAACGCCGGAACGGTGTTGATTTTTTTTGTGATAGCTTTTTCAATTTATAGTATATACAAAAAGCAGTTTTCGGGTCTTATTATCACGCTTGCCGGTGCTTTGAGTATAGTGATGGGATATTGGATAAGAAACTTCATGTCTTTAGATGGCGACTTTTTGGCGTTAAACTATTTTTCTTTTTCAGATTTATCCATGTTTACATTTCAAGACCGAATATTCATGTCTTTGAAAAATTTGATATCTTTGTTTAGAGCACCGTATCTGTGGGAGTATGATATTAGCGGGATTATGGAAGCTCTCGCCCAAATCCTTGGCTCAAGCGGAGTCCCCATTCCGTTTGATTATTCAAACATCTCATCGGATAATGTCACCTATCCCATACAAGCAGCGATGGTTTTGGTTGTAGTCGCATATTTTATTTTCAAAAATTCAAAAGTTCGAGTTTATGGACTACTATGTGTGAGTGCAATAATTATCACGTCATTCAGTGTGCAGTATACAGCATCTACCGCTAGATATTTATTGCCCGTAGTTTCTTTAGCCATTCCTATGATAGGATTGTTTTTTGAGAAAATCAATGTGAAATATAAGCCACTAAAATCGGTTTCTATCGTGTGTATGGTAGGCTCTCTAATATTTTCATTGTTTATTATCAGCAATGATATTTACACCGGTTTCACCAGCGACTATAATAATTTTTATACCTATGAGTATTCTGAGCGCTTAGTGAGTTATAAGCATAATATTGATATAAATAATTTGCACAAAAGTATACTTGATGATATCGAGCAGAACAATTATACCGATATTGCAATTGATGATAACCATCCGGGCGGTGCATATATTTGGATGGAGCCATTTTCAAGTACAGAATATAATATTTCGTTTATCAATGCACAATACACAAAAGAAAAAGAGCCTACAGATTATACTCCGGATTGTATAATAGCAAGCTTACTTATAAAAGATGTCAAGGAACATATATGGTACAACGGAAGTAAATATGAGTGGACAATGGGTAAACTACCTGCTTTTGGAAATGAAATCATAGAAGATGACCCTATTTATTCGAGAACTTTTAATTACTATGTTAAGGTTCTTGACTGAATATTACTGTGCCCAAACAAATATGCTATAGGCATGTTTGTTGCTTGAAATATTTTATTAAATTTCGAGGAATTTATGGTTTTTAATTCTTACGTTTTCACGTTGTTGTTTTTGCCGATTTCATGGAGTGGATATTTTTTACTCAATAAAATCAAGCTATATCGTCTTGCCAAATCTTTTTTAATCATAATGTCATTTTTGTTTTACGGCTACAATAATCCTGCGTATTTACCAATAATTATTTTCAGTATACTATTCAATTATAGCTTGAGTAGACTTTTGCTGTCTTGTAAAAGAATATCGATATCTCGGTTGCTATTGTCGGCCGGGTTAGTTTTCAATATTGGCATCTTGGTTTATTTTAAATATTTTGATTTTTTCATTAGTAATATTAATAGTTTGTTTGAAACGGATTTCAACTTGATAAATGTTATGCTACCTTTGGGAATTAGTTTTTTCACTTTTCAGCAGCTATCCTATGTCATTGACAGCTATAAAAAAGCTGTCCCTAAGTATGATATTTTAGATTACTCTTTATTTGTGACATTTTTTCCGCAGCTGGTGGCAGGGCCTATTGTTTTACATGGTGAAATTGTTCCTCAGTTTTCCGATGTATCAAACAAAAAAATCAATTTTGAGAATTTATATAAAGGGTTGTATGCCTTTTCCTCAGGATTAGCAAAAAAAGTGCTTTTAGCCGATTCTCTTGGAAATATTGTGAACCATGGCTTTTCAGATATTTCAAACTTGGGAACAATAAATGCGATTATTGTCATGTTAGCGTATACTTTTCAAATTTATTTGGACTTCAGCGGCTATTGTGATATGGCATTTGGTATAGCATATATGTTTAACATTAAGCTACCAATCAATTTTAATTCACCGTATAAGTCTTTAACTATTACAGAGTTTTGGAAAAGGTGGCACATAACTTTGTCACGCTTTTTTTCGACTTATGTATATATTCCACTTGGAGGAAATAGAAAAGGTTTTGTTCGAATGCTACTAAATAGTTTTATTGTTTTTTTCATCAGTGGGCTGTGGCATGGTGCTAATTGGACTTTTATACTGTGGGGAATGGTTCACGGAATTGCAATTTCATTTACAAGAATTTTTGACGATAAGATACGGAAACTTAATGCAGTGTTAAGTTGGTCTGTATGCTTCATATTTCTAAATTTAACGTGGGTTATATTCAGAGCACCTTCAATGACCGATCTAAAGCAATTTTACACGCAACTGTTTTTATTCAACTTCAAGCCTATATCGCCTGAATTGATTCAAGGCGCTATTCCAATTGAAATCGAGGTTATTATACAAGAATTGCAAGCACTTTTAGCCGCCATCGGCCTTCAAAATATAAATAATATATCAAGTGTATATTTAATACTGCTATTTACATTTATTATGGTGGTTATATTACAGTGTGAAAATGTTGTCACAAAAGCCAAAATGCTGAAACCTTCATATAAAACGACACTAAAAACAATTGTCTTACTGATATGGTCAATAGTATCTTTTGCAGAACTTTCAACTTTTTTGTATTTCAATTTTTAAGAGGTGGCCATGTATAAAAAACATGTTTATATAACATTGCTTATGGTGATATTTTTTATTGTTAGTATAATTTCTTTGGTTTTTATCGTTGACCCATACTTTCAATATCACAGACCGTTTCCTTTTATTACCACGTATATGGAAGACGAAAATGCCCGATATCAAAACTACGGCATAGCTAAACATTTTGATTATGATGCTATTATCACAGGCACTTCGATGGTGAATAATTTCTACACATCTGAATTTGACGAAATTTTTGATGTTAACAGTATTAAAACCGGATTCAACGCAGGAACTTACAAGGAAGTCGGTGATTTTTTACATTCGGCATTCGAGGATAACGAGGATATCAAATCTGTCATATGGTCGCTGGATTTATCCCATTTATTTGACGAAAAAGACTATATGGTAGAGTTTGATTTCCCGACTTACCTTTATGATGACAATATACTAAACGACGTAAGCTATCTTTTGAACAAAGAGGTCATTCTTAAAGATGTGCGAAAGGTTTTAGCAATATCTCGTGACAATGGAGTACCCACCATTTTTGATGATTATCTAAACTGGACATCCATTTACGGTGCGGGAGCAGAATATGTTTTAGACGGCTACATCCGTGTAGAAAAAACACATGTACCATGTGATTTTGATGAAGAAAAGCAAGCGATTGTGCATGGAAATATCAGCCAAAATATTATATCTGTACTAGAGGAAAATCCCGACACAACTTTTAATTTGTTTTTTACTCCGTATAGTATTCTGTGGTTTGATACTGTAAATCGAACTAATGAACTACAAAAATATATTGATGGCATGGAATATGCCGCTTCTTTGATGTTGGAGTATGATAATATCAAGCTGTTTTCATTTTTTTCAAACTATGAACTTATCGGAAACATTGAAAACTATAAAGATATTGCACATTATAGCGAACATGTGAACTCTATGATGCTAACTTGGATGGATACCGGTGTTGGGCAACTAACAAAAGATAATTATCAAGAACATTTTAAAGAATTATCAGATTACTATAATAATTTTAATTACGATGAATTTTATGCAGGTCTCACAGCATAGCTTATGAAATAGCGATGACATGCATTATTACCGTAATGGACGAGACTCCCCTCCCCGGTTCTTTCTTAATATTGTTAAAACTATAATTTTCAAGGTGGTTCACCATGACTGCCCCCGAAGTTCTTCTGCAAAGTGCAGTTATCCCTTGGAGGCATTTTTCATTCACGCTTTAGCCTGAATAAAAGGAGGCAACAGTTTTTAGCTGTTACCTCACGGTTTAAGTTGTATGAGGTAACAGGTATTTTTGCTGTTACCTTTTTGTGTTTTAGCTTGTATATTTTTATGAATTTTGATAATTTATTTTATGGAGTTAGTGTTACCTCATGCCCTAAATTCGCTTACAAGAGTTCAAATCCCGTTAAACGGCTTTGGACAGTCGGTTTTTGTCATGCTCATATTTTGCAAAAAAACACACCAAAATGTCCTCTAAAGCTTGTGATACTGCGAGTTTTCACTCACTCCTCACAAGGGGAGCATTTTGGTGTAAACCTTTTAGCGAGAGTGCTGTTATAGGAATCACCTGAAAATACACATAAACATTAAAAAGACACCGGACTGTATCCGATGTCAATTGGGTGCAGCGTCACGCTACTGGTTAGAGTGTTTTTATAGGAACCGCCTAAAATATACTCATACATAAAAAAAGACACCGAGCTTTACTCGATGCCTGATTGGGTCCAGCGTCACGCTGGTGGTGGAGCACCGGCACATAAATCCGAAACTTCTTGTATTTCCTCTAACGACAGCGATTTCGTGCCGTCCTTATAGTTGAATGTAAAAACTATCTTGTCATCATACAGATAGATGCTATTCACAAAACTATCAATCAGCCTTTGTCGTTGCTCGCAGTTTGTAACATCAGTCTGCCTAAACTTCTCAAGCCAAAACTGTATTTGCTCTTTTGAAAGCAATGGCTTTTGAATTTCTTCGTTTATCAGCGACACTTCAAGTTCGCTTTTGCGGTTCTCCAGTTCCTCTAATCGCTGTTTGGTCGATGAGGTCAAAACTCCCTCTTGAATTGCGTTAAGCATATTGTCGATTGACCGACTAACTTCTTCAATCTGCTTTTTGAGTAGCGGTATACTTGTGTTCTCTTTCTTTTGCAAATCAAAAAGCATATCGGTGAGCCTTAGAATAACCTTATCGTCCATCAGCATATCCATTTTCTTTTTAATGACAACATCCTCAATCCATGCTTTGCGAACAAACTTTTTGTCACAACTTTTTCGTCTTTTGGCATTAGAACATTTGTAGTATTGGTGGAAACCGCCATGCCTACCTGTTCCGCTCTCGTCGACCATAAATGCACCGCACTTGCCGCAAAACAGCTTCGTAGTGAGCAGGTAAAATTCATCTTTAGCCTTTGCCCTTGCCGGGGCTTTTTTGTTTTTTGCCATTCGCTCTTGAACAAGGTCAAACAACTCATTAGGAACAATTTGTGGCACTCCGTTTTCATGGACTATATCACGATATTTGTACTCGCCAATATAACGGCGGTTTTTCAAAAGTTTCTTCGCTGCATCAAATCTTAAAGGCTTCTTTCTGAAAGTAGTCACGCCCTTAGAGTTCATAAAGTTGACAATATCTTGAATATTCCCACCCTCTGAATATCTTTGAAACGCTTCCAAAACTATTGGTGCAGTAAGTGGGTCAATCTGAAAATGTTGCTCGCTGTCTATGGTGTAACCTATCGGGACACCGCCACCGTTATATTTGCATTTTAAGGCATTTTCTGTAAGCCCTCTTGTGATTTTTTCCGACAGTTCAACAGAGTAAAACTCGGCATAACCCTCAAGCAGACTTTCGAGCAGAATACCTGTACTATCATCTGAAATTCTTTCGGTAACAGATAAAACCTTAACGCCATTTTTTCGCAGGATTGCTTTGTTGTGAGCACTGTCGTAACGGTTACGAGAAAAGCGGTCGAGCTTCCACACAAGCACAATATCAAAGAGTTGCTTGTTGCTGTCTTTTATCATACGTTGAAACTCGGGGCGGTTGTCGGTCTTTGCCGACAATGCCCTGTCGATGTAACTGCTTAAAATTGTGATGCCGCTTTTCTCGGCATATTTCTTGCACTCACGAAGTTGCCCCTCGATGCTTTCTTCACGCTGACTGTCTGAGCTGTACCTCGCATAAATCACGGCTTTCATTCTGCATCACCGCCCGTCATCATCTGAAAAAGCGTTTCTTTCATCTTGGTGCTGACAGGTGAATTTGGGTCAAAACACATCTCAATAAACTGCTTCACTTGGTCGTTGTTGGTCGCTATTTTGGGCTTGTATTCATAAGTCGTGCCTTGCGGCTTATCTGTCCTTGCGAATATATAATCCATCGACACATCGAAGTAATCGGCATAGGCACGAAACAGTTTGACGGTCGGTGTGGCATTTCCGCTTTCGTAACGGTTAAGGCTCGATTGCGTAGAGCCTAAAAGCTCTGCTAACTTCGCTTGCGACATCATTGCACTTTCACGCAAAGTGCGAAGTCTTTTACCCACTTCTTTCATCTAAAACACCTCCTTATCGGGTTGATTTTATTGTACCCGATATTTGAATAAACGCCAATCCTGTTTTGCATAATACGCAAAATAAAAATGAATAACAATTTTCTTTTTTCACCCTCGTGAGTATCGTAAAAATCGACTATATTGTTCGTCTTTCAGCACTCGTAAGAGGGCGTGGTTCGCACGGATTTTCCGTGCGTATAAATTTTGAAAACTGCTTCAAAATTTACGGGGTTTGGGGTCGCCCCAACAAGTGGCAAACAGGCAAGTGGCACACCACATGCCCTGCTTGCCAATTTGCAAGGTGTGTACAACCTTGCCCTGCTTGCCACGATAAAATAGATTACTAATCAAGATTTTCTTCTATTTCAAAATCGTCTGAATAAATCGTTTCACTTGATAGCGATTGCCTAAATTCTTCTGCCATCATAGTTCTATTGAATTCAGCAGTAGGTTGCAATTCTAAAACGATTTTTTCTATCTCTTCGATGGAAACGGTGAAAAATTCTTTTCTGCGATTTACTTTATTAAGTCTGCAATCGTTTAGTATATTGTGCAATTTTGTTTCTAAGCCAACAGCATCATCTGAGAAGATAAAACTGTGCACATCAAATCTGAAGGGAACGCTGGCATCTCCTAACTCGTTAACTCTATCTATCGCCTCTAATCGTCTAGTCATACCAACTTTAAAAACATTTTCGCCAAAAGAGCCTAAGTTGCTAATAATATAAACTGTTCCTGCCTTACCATTTTGTAAATTCGCAATTTCTTCTTTTTTTACAGCAACATTTGATAATTGTACTTCAAGTTCAAGCAATCTTTTTTTCAACAATTCAATTTCATTTCGGTCAGATGAAATATTAAGTTGTTCATTCACTTTAGCCATTTCACTTGAATATTTTTCTTCTTCTTTTTCTATTTTCTTTCTTTCGACTTCAAGTGCTTTACGTTCTTCTGTTTCCTGTCGCATTTGAGCTTTTAGTGCAAGTTGCTCTTGTTTAGCTTGTTCTTTTTTTACATAATAATTGTATTCGATTTTTAT
>CAYIZZ010000029.1:0-9031 GCA_964367945.1 uncultured Oscillospiraceae bacterium
ACGGTGTAGTGAAAAAACTAAGAGAACTTTCATATGTGCGAAAGGAGCTTGAAAAGCTTGGAAAAGCCTAAGTGTAAATCTTATTCTATCTGCCATAACATTGCAAGAGGCATGCCTATTGAAGTGTGTGATATGGCGTATAGCTTTTCCATTTGTTATGTGGACGACGTAGTAAATATTTAGTTTTATTTTCTGCATGACACAAGGCGCAAACAATTTTCCTAAAAGTATAGAAAGTATAGAAAATGAATATACAGTGTATAGCATAGAGCCCACATATGAAGTGGCGCTGAGCTGGCCGGCCGGCACGTTGCGAAGTGTTGCACGTACACACACCACGCTGGGTGCATTAAACATGGGCGACGAGCTGACACGTAAAACGTGGGCGAGGACGATTTGGTGACGGTGATGTGGGCCAGCGAGCCGTTTAACGAGGACGTGCCGGATACGTATTATGAAGAAGTGTAAAGTAAAATCAAGTATACTGCATAGCAATGAAAAGGAATGGTCATATATATGGGTAAGCTAAAACTGATGAGCATTATGGGTACACGCCCGGAGATAATCCGTCTATCGGCGGTGCTTCGCATGGCGGATAAATATTTTGATCACACCCTAGTGCACACAGGGCAAAACTATGACTATGAGCTGAACCAGATATTTTTCAAGGAGCTTTCCCTGCGTGAGCCGGATGTGTATTTGAACGTGGCCGGTGGTAATTTGGGCGATACTATGGGGAATATCATTGCTAAAAGCTATGCTGTGATGCAAGAGCATAAGCCTGACGCACTATTGATTTTAGGCGACACAAACAGCGCACTGGCGGCCATTTCGGCAAAGCGACTGAAAATACCCATCTTCCATATGGAGGCAGGCAACAGGTGCTGGGACTGGAATGTTTCCGAGATGATAAACCGCAAGATTGTGGATCACATCAGCGATGTGAACCTACCGTATACCGAGAACTCCCGTAGGTATCTGTTGTCGGAGGGTATTGACGGCAAGACGATTTTTGTCACAGGCAGTCCCATGGGTGAGGTACTTTCTGCGCACAAAGACGGCATTGAAAACAGCGACGTGCTGGATAGGCTAAAGCTTTCGCCTAAAAAGTATATTTTACTCTCGGCGCACAGGGAAGAAAACATCGACAACGAGGAAAATTTCCTTAGCCTGATGAACAGTATTAATCATATAGCCCAAACACGGAACATGCCGATAGTGTATTCCTGCCATCCACGTAGCAAAAACTTTATCGAAAAACGTGGGTTTGAGTTTCACCCACTGGTGAAAAGTCTTGTTCCGTTTGGGTTTTTAGACTACAACAAGCTACAGCAAAATGCGTTTTGTGTGCTTAGCGACTCAGGTACACTTAGCGAAGAAAGTGCGCTTTTGGGCTTTGCCGCAGTGCTGATTCGCACATCCACAGAGCGTCCCGAAGCATTGGACGCAGGCAGCATAGTAGTGGGTGGAATAAGCGGCAAAGAAGTGGAGCAGGCCATGGATTTGGCCGTTGCTATGAAGGAAAACGGCGAAGGTGTGTCTTTACCTCGTGACTATGCCGACCACAACGTGGCCGCTAAAGTGATAAAAGTTATCCAAAGCTATACCGGCATTGTGAACAAAACAGTGTGGCTGAAGCAGGACTAGCCAAGCTAATGTCCGAATGGGATTTTCATTGAGAGGGGCTATTGATTATTATATAATTCTCAATATGTATAAAACGAAAATAACTTTTTAACACATATATATCGAGCCTGCCGAATGATTTGATTTTACAAAATTACGTTTTTATTGTTTTCCTATGCGTTTTACTTTTTGACACTTAAATATCACTTATGACGGCAAAGGTACCGATACTTTCGGAAAGTATGCAAGGTGCATAAAAATCGCCACCTTTAATATGAGTTGGATTTTTTATAACAGTACAGTCGGCGATACTTGAAATAAAGATATGCGCGTATGTCAGGTTTTGGAGGTTTTTTTGGAGAGTTTATTACTATTATTTATATTGTTTGCAGCAATTCCTGTGGTTTTGGGATCGTTTTTTTTGCGCCTAAATTTTGCAGTAAAAGCTGAGAATGATAAAAGTAGCATAATGAAGAATATGCTAAGAGCAAAGCAAAATTTTGAGTTTGAAGATGAACCTGCCCTTGGTGCGGCTTGGGTACTGGGTTTATTTTCAGTGTTTGGAATATATCAAATTGTTTATTTGCCGTTTGTATTAACCACACAGGAATTTATGCCTACATATTATTTGTGGCTTGCATTAATGCTAGTATTCACAGGCATATCACTGCTTAAAAACTATTATTTCATTTATAAAATGATTGTACATTTTATAAGGCGCATTAGAGCCACGCCTTTAATCTTTGTTTTTGCGCTGTTTGTGATAGCTTTACAAATTTACTATTCGGCGGCTTATGAACATATTGACCCGGACGCTACATATTATTTCCCTCAAGCAACGGAAGCGCTTGAATCAAATACCATGTTTGTGTATGACCCAAGAACAGGAATAGAAGCATCAAGTTTAAATATAAGATATGCCTTTTCAGGATACAATATTAGTGTTGCGGCGTTTTCATTATTTTTAGGCCAGCATCCGATGATGATATTTTGCACGATACTTCCCGTGTTTTTTATACTCGCGGCATATATTGTGTATGCTATGATAGGCGACAGGCTTTTTTTGGGTGATAGAGAAAAAACAGGATATTTTGTGCTATTTTTATCAGTGATCAACTTGTTTGGATATTACACTGCATATAATACTTCGGCCTTTTTACTTCGGCGTATATGGGAAGGAAAAGGAATCGTGGGATCTATAATTATACCACTGCTTTTTTGGTATATGATAAAAATATCAAAACGAGAAGAAAAGTTATCAGACTGGGTAGGTATATTTTGGCTTAATTTTTGTGCGTGCGCATTTTCGTCAATGGCAGTATATTTAACACTAGTGTTTTTATGGAGTTTTGCACTTGTTTTTTCTATAATACAAAAAAGCAAGCGGCTGATAATACCGACTATTGTGTGTACAATAATAAATTTCGTGATTTTTGCCGCATATATTTTTTATTGATTTAAGGGGTTATAAATGTTAGATCATTTATTATACGAAGGTAGAGAGTTATTAAGGTTAATTGGTGAATACTCATACTACTTTTTGTTTGAAGGCAGAATGGCAGTAAAGTCGGCTTATGACTGGTATGCGGGCGACGGTGTTTATTTAATACTGTTTTATATAGCCATAATATATATTTTTTGCAGAAATAATAAATTTGCTAAAAATACAATGGTGTATCCGATAATGTTCATATTTGTAGGTTTTGTAATAAACCCAATTGTTGCAGAATTTGTTCTAGTCGGACTAGAATCGTCTACATATTATAGAAATTATTGGCTTTTAGTAGACATTGTTGTTATATCGTATGTGGCGGTGTGCGTGGTTTTCTCTCTTGAAAACAAGGTGAAGCGAGCTATTGTAACCATAGGAATATGCGTTGTTTTGATTTTTGCAGGACAGTATATGTTTGTAGATGACGATGGATTTAACGAAGCCGAAACAATTTTGAAACTTCCGAGCGAGACAATACATTTGGCACATACAATGGAGCCCTTAAACATTACAAGAGACGAGCGTGTTTTAGCAGATTTTCTTGTGGCAAGTGAAATACGCATGTATGATGCAGGCATAACGCTTGTATATGGATATAGTCTGCCCGTAGACGGCTATGTGGTATATGAACATGCCGATTATATAGAAAATGCACAGCTATTGTATGACATGATTTACGAGCACACAATAGCATTTGACGAAGAGGCATTTTATAAAGCGTTGATAAGCACACAGTGCAAGTATATGATAGTATATAACCAAAGTGAGGTTATGCCGTTTTTGAATGAGGTGGATTGGCTAAGCGAGGTTGCTGCTACCGATGTGCATGTGATTCTAAAGGTGGGGGATACGGATAAGTTTCAAAAGTAAGTGTGCAAAAAATCTCTGCATTTTTAAATTGCAGTCCAAAACTTAGCGGTATCCAAGCCTTCCATAGTTGCATGATTTGTAAATGATATCTGCACGCACTTCATCTTTATCTAGACGCACTGGCTCATATCGGCAGGCAGTCCGATTTACTTCTAGCACCCGACAAGCTCGATGCTCTTCCACACCAGGGCTCTCCATTGCGTAGGGAGAAGTGTGTGTAGTTTCAAGTGATACTGCTGAAGCGCAAAGCACTGAAATTTATGGTGAAGTTGATTTTGTTTTATGTGCTAAATTTAAATTAATTGTTTTAAAAGCAGTACGATTGAAAGATGAATATATCGAGTATTTGTGGGTTTACATAGTGCTAAAACTATGCGAAAAACGGCTAAATATATTGACTATACAACCAGCGTGATAGCATGCCCCCTTGGGTACGCTGGACCCAATTGACATCGGATATAGTCCGGTGTCTTTTTTATGTTTATATTCATTTTAAAGTAATTCTTATAACAAAATTCAATGAAAAAAATTACTATGATTCAATAAATATATTTATCAATATAAAAGAACTAGTTATCAAATACGTTTCAAAAAGCCGTAACAAATGTTACCGAAATGTTTTTGTTATATGATATAATACAGTTAAACAATATATATTAAGGAGGGATTTATAATGAATACTATAAACCCAAACGAAACAATCTATAATCTTACAGAAAATCATCCTGAAACGATTGATATTTTAGTGTCTTATGGGATGGATAAACTAAGCGATCCCATTATGAGAAATACTATTGGGAAAACAATGACATTAAAAACAGTTTGCGAGATGAGAAACATAGATTTGAACGAGATAAGTGATAAGATAACTGAAGTGATTTCAAAGAATGATAGCGAGAAAGTAATAGTAAAAGGTATACTGCCTTGTCCTATCAGAATTCCGCTTATAGATAAAATTGATGAATTTATAGAAAAAAATGGATTAAATGTGGATTATACTTTACCAGCTGCAAGTACGGGACTGGATTGGCTTATAGCAGAAACAAGTGAAAAAGAAAATTTAGCCGATATTTATTTGTCGGCAGGGTTTGGCCTGTTTTTTGATAAAAATCAAATAGGTAAATTTGCCGGAGAAGGAGTTTTTAAAAGTGAAAAATTTGAATATAACGAAGAATTTAAACACTTTGAAGACCCCAATAATATCTATACAATTTTAGGGATAGTACCTGCTGTTTTTATGGTAAATACCGAGTTGTTAGACGGCAGGCCGATGCCTATGAAATGGAGTGACTTATTAGACGATAAGTATAAAGGTGAAATTGCAGTTCCGATGAAAGATTTGGATCTGTTCAATGCGTTACTTTTAGGGCTTTATACCACTTACGGCAAAGAAGCTATTGTAAAACTTGGACAGGCAGTTATCAAAAACATGCATCCTGCTGAAATGGTTAAAAATGCAAACGTAAATAAAACCCCGTTAGTTTCCGTAGCTCCGTATTTCTTTGCATCTATGCTGAAGGAAAACGACACTATGAAGGCTGTTTGGCCATGTGACGGCGCAATAGCAAGCCCTATTTTTTTGATATCAAAAAAAGAAACTTATGATAAGCATAAGAGCTTTTTAGATTTCTTGAAGTCTAATGATATAGGAAACATTTTATCATCAAACGGTCGATTTCCTTCAACAGTTATGGGTGTGAATAATAATTTGAGTGAGGATAAAAAGTTTATTTTCAGTGGTTTTGATTTTATTAATAACAATGATATCGCAAAACTTCTAAAAGAACTTGAAGATTTGTTTTACGGAAAGGAAAATGCATGAATTTAGCGATAGTGTCGGGACCACCGTCTTCCGGAAAAACGATGGTGATATTAAAAACGGTTGATGCATTGAGAGAAAGAGGTATATCTGTTGGGGTTGTGAAGTTTGACTGCTTGCAAACAGATGATGATATTATATATGAAAAAGCTGGCATACCTGTAAAAAAAGGGATTTCAGGTTCAGTGTGTCCCGACCACTTTTTCGCCACAAACATAGAAGAAGTGGTTAAATGGGGAAACGAAAATAAATTTGATTTGTTGATTACCGAAAGTGCCGGGCTTTGTAATCGGTGCTCTCCATATATTAAAGAAATAAAATCTATTTGTGTTATAGATAATTTATCAGGAATTAATACCCCTAAAAAAATAGGGCCTATGTTAAAGCTTGCAGACATTGTTGTAATCACAAAAGGTGATATTGTTTCACAAGCAGAGAGGGAAGTTTTTGCAAGAGGAGTGTATATTGCAAATCCTAAAGCTATAATTATGCACATGAACGGGCTAACAGGACAAGGAGCATACGAATTTAGCACATTATTAACCGATGATTCGAAGGTTGAAACTACCGTGGGTATGACTTTGAAATTTCCCATGCCGGCAGCAGTTTGCTCGTATTGCTTAGGTGAAACTCGCTTAGGAGAAGATTATCATTTGGGAAACGTAAGAAAGATGTGAGGATGATGGAAAATTCAACTATAAATGAGCTATTGATTAAACACCCTTACCTTACGGATTTTTTTGAAAGTTTTGGGTTAGATATAAGTGTCGAAGGCAAAAAAACACTAAAAGAAGTTTTAGATAGCAACAAAAGTTATTTGATTGAAGAAAAATCTGTTACACCTTCGGGTTTTATCAAAGATTTAAAAGAATATATTGTTGCTATGGAGGATTTTTTGGGTGAGGAAGAAAAAATCTCACTAAAGTCCATCTCTATAATTGCAGGGCAAAATAAGTTTGGCCAAAAGGAAAGTTATGATAAACTAACTATTTACCCCTCGGAGATAATTGCAATTGTAGGGCCTACCGGCTCAGGTAAAAGCAGACTACTTGCAGATATTGAATGGGCAGCAAACAGAGATACCCAAACCCAAAGACAAATTTTAATAAATGAAGAGCCGGCCGATATTTCTTTAAGATTTTCAGTATCAAATAAATTAGTAGCACAACTATCGCAAAATATGAACTTTGTAATAGATGTAACTGTTTATGAGTTTTTGCAAATGCATGCAGAATGCAAAAATGTTAAAAACACACAAGAAGTTATTATGAAAATAATTAAAGCTGCAAACAGCTTGGCCGGAGAGGAATTCACAAAAGATACAAACGTAACCTCGCTCAGCGGTGGTCAGTCAAGAGCTTTGATGATAGCAGATACCGCAATTTTAAGTTCTTGTCCCATAGTGCTGATAGACGAAATAGAAAATGCGGGAATAGACCGCAAAAAAGCTTTAAACTTGCTTTTAAGTGAGGAAAAAATAGTGCTTATGGCAACGCACGACCCATTGTTATGCTTAATGGCAGATAAGAGAATTGTAATTGAAAACGGTGGCATAAAAGATGTCTTGGTTACATCACAAGAAGAGAAAAAAACATTAGATAAACTGTGGCAAATGGACAATACAATTAGCGACATCAGAACAAAACTGCGCGCAGGCAAAAGGGCGGTATCGGAGGTGTAAAAATGCTGTTTGACAATATTTCTAAAAAGCAATTAGAAAAAGTGTATTCAAATTCAATAACTACACACTATCAAAAAGGTGAAACTATATTCGATACCACAGATAGACCAAAATACATTAATCTTCTGTTAGAGGGCGAAGTAAATATTTGCGACTATGATGAAAACGGAAACAGGAAAATAATTAACGTTATTAAAAAAAAGGGCGATATATTCGGCGAGATTTTTCTGTTTATTGACGCTCCTTACTATGAGCATTGCGCTGAAGCAGCAAGAGCTTCGAAGGTGCTTAAAATCCCTAAAAAAGTTGTATATGAAAACGCAGGGCTTATGCTGAATTTAACGTCTATATTTGCCTCAAAAGCATATTTCTTAAACAAAAAGGTTAGCTTGCTGTCTTGCTCGACTTTGAGAGAAAAAATTTTATTGTATATTAATCAGAATAAAGATAAGAATGGTATTTTTTATTTGAGTCAAACAAAAGATGAATTAGCAGATTTTTTGAATGTTGCAAGACCTTCTCTTTCAAGGGAGATGATTAAAATGAAAAAGGACGGAATAATTAGTATCAGTGGCAAAAAAATAAATATAAATAACTAATGGCTTGTATAACTATTCAACAGATATTTTAGTTAAAGGATAATATCCAAAAAGAATTTAGATAAAATAGCCTGTAAAACAAAATGATTAATAAAAAATCTTCCTTCGTCATCTGTAAAAATGATGGCATAGGAAGATTTTTTATGATGTGATTTAAAAGTATGAGAATATCTGAAAATATGGAAAATGATTAAATTTTTTAATTTGAAACAGTTGGTACAATAACTATTAATAAATTCCATATATTATTAAATAGGATATTGTCGACTTAACGTCAACTACCCAGTACTTTAAAATATTGACTTGACAGGCTGCAGCAGTAGCTATGGTTGGCTTGAATTTTTGTTGATGGTTACATACATAAGCTGTAAAGGTAACAGTATATACTTGAAATGACAGGATTGAAAGAGTTTATTTTCGTGGAAAGTTGGTTTTATACGTATTTTACAAAAGGGAGAAAACTATGTCATTTAACAAAAAAAATTGGCAGCGCACGTTGGCCACAGCAATAACAGTGGCACTATTGATCTCGCACACAATGCCTGTTTTGGCGGCAGAGGTAAAGCCGGTAAGAGGTACTGTGGTGCAAAATGTGATGAGCTCTGCAGATGTGGGCGATGTTAGCACTGTGGAAAGCATAGCATTTGTTGATTTGCCGGAAAATATACGACAGCAAAGTCAAAGTTTGCCGGTCCTTGCCGCAGAAGAGCAAGGCGAAGCTGGCACAACACCGGCGCAACCTCCCGAGGAGCCGAATTTCCCAAGCGAAGTATATGTTACAGTAACCTTGCCATTAAGTAATCCATCTCCGGCGCCTATAGGTGATGGTACAGGAGGCGAAGCCGGTACAGGAGGCGAAGCCGGTACAGGTGGTGAAGCCGGTACAGGTGGAGAAGCCGGTACAGGAGGCGAAGCCGGTACAGGTGGTGAAGCCGGTACAGGTG
>CAYIZZ010000029.1:9131-20357 GCA_964367945.1 uncultured Oscillospiraceae bacterium
GAAGCCGGTACAGGAGGCGAAGCCGGTACAGGTGGTGAAGCCGGTACAGGTGGAGAAGCCGGTACAGGCGGAGAAGCCGGTACAGGAGGCGCAGGTGGTGAAGAGCCGGTTCGTAGTGTGGCCGTGTCCGTGGAGAAAAGTGACTGGGTGCACAGCACTACTAATGTGCTGGGCATGGGCACAGAATATGTGTACACACTAAGTGCGGATAGTTTTCTGCCGAAACTGGAAAGTGCATTGAGCTCCGAAGGCTATGCATTGCCGGATGGCTTTGCTCTGCCTGAAATGCCCACCGTGATAGTGAGCGTGCAATCAGACATGCCGATGTTGATGTCCGGCACAATTGAACCACCGCCAGAGCCCGTTGTTTGGAGTGATTCTAGCATTAAATATCTGTCGTTGGCCGGCAATAACGTGTGGATAGAGGCAGGTGATGATGGGGAAACTTATATATATTCAAAGGTGGGCGATAGCGAGACCAAACACTATTGGCAAGCTAGTACCATCATAGACATAAATAAACTGTATCCTGTGACGATACCATCAGATGAGGGGATAGCTTTACGAACTGATTTTTCAAATTATGTCATCATTGGTGGTGGCGTGGCAGGGATACCAGATACAAATGGTGACTACCCAAACCCAGATGTGGTGGGTGACTTCAATATAATTATGAACGGCGGTACGCTGGGAGGCATTTACGGTGGAAGTTATGCAGGCTTTGTGGGTGCGGCGAGTGGTGAAGTGACCACTACTGCCACGGTGTATGGGAAAATATATATTGAAATAAATGGCGGCGAGGTATATGCCGTGTATGGCGGTGGCTATGCCACTGGCGTGGATGGTCATAATAGTGTGTCTATCGTAGATGGCCTAACAGAAGTGTTGGTGCAAGGCGATGCGTATGTGAATGGTAATGTGTATGGCGGTGGTTACGCCACAACTAACGACTCGGTTTTTGGAATAAATGGAAGCACTAAAGTGACTATCAAAACAAATCTTTCAGAGTCGGGAGATCCGTCTATTATAGGTAATGTGTATGGCGGTAGCGGTGTTACTTCCGAAAATGCGTATGGTTATGTAACAGTCGGCACCGAGGTGGAAATTATAAGTGGCATAGTTATGGGTGCTGTTTTGGGCGCCGGCTTGAACGACCATGTAGGATATACGCGTGGTGAGAGTAACACGATACAAGCTACAAGTACGCCTGCCACACTAAAAGTGACGGTACATGGCGATGCTGATGTGGGTAATGAATCAAGTGCTATAATTAGTGAGTACAATTTTAATGCGGAATTGGTGGCATACAATAATGTGTTTGGCGGTGGCGAGCGTTCTATCATAAACGGCAACACCAATGTGATCATTAGCGGAAATGCCGAGGTATTTGGCAGTGTGTTTGGTGGCAACGGTATAAGTGCAGCAATGGAGATGAGAACGACTAAGGCGTTACCAATAAACAAAAACATGAATGGCCAAATTGTTGGTAGCACCAATGTGCAGATAGCTGAAAATGCTAAGGTGTATAACAGTGTATTTGGTGGCGGTTATAAAGACGCCATTGGTACAGAGCGTACAGCCACGGCCACAACGGTGGAAATATCGGGCGGTATTGTGGGATCGCACAGGTCGATTTATAGTGGCGAAGTGGAGTGGCTGGGCACGGGTGACGTGTTTGGCGGTGGGCAAAGTAACCGCATTTTGGGCAACACCCAAGTTACTATTAACAGCGGAAAAATTGCAGGCAACGTTTGGGGTGGCATTTATTATCCTTCGTGGATTAATCCGGCCATGGAATATACTTCGTTAGAGGGTGGCGTGGCGCTTGCCAGCGAAGAGGAAGTAGTGGAGTTTGGCGTGTTAGACGGCAACACCAATGTGGATATTAAGGGTGGCGAAATTGGTGAATATAGCGAAGACATCGAAGATGACGAATATAGTGGCGAAAAACAGTTTACAAGTATCGCCTTACGAGACGATATGTTCGGTGGGGCTGTTGCGTTGTATGGCAACGTATTTGGCGGTGGATTTAAAGATGTTATAACGGGTAACACAGATGTAGAGGTGACAACCGGTACCATAGGAGCAGATAAAGAGATAAGCATCAGCTATTGGCTGGAATCACGAAGTGTAAATATGCATATCGGTAACGTGCACGGTGGCTCTTATGGCGGTGTGTATAGTATAGGCGGTGAGAAGAGCATTGCTGAAGAAGCGAGCGGATCTCTGAAAGTTGGTGGCGTCATTGGCGGTAACACTCGTGTGCAAGTTTCCGGCGGCACGGTAGGCTATGGTGAAACGTGGGACGTGGAATTAGTTAACAATGCCCCAGCTACCAACCTTATTAGCGGTAATGTGTTTGGTGGCGGCATTTACGATACCATTACAGGTAGCACAGATGTAGATGTTTTGGGAAGTGCCATCATAGGTACTGATAAAAAGATTGCGTACAATATGGTTATGAATTCTTTCAACTTCGTACACATGGGCAATGTATATGGCGGCACATATGGGGATATGTATGTTATAGCGCCTAAGCCTATGAGTATCGAGTCTGCAATAGAAGTAGAAACAAGCGCGCAAATTGTCCGTCTTGGCAGCATAGGTGGCAGTACCGATGTGAATGTGGCAGGCGGTACCATTGGTCTGGAGAATATAGAATTTGACTATAATGAATCGTCCAGCCATTCACGGGGTATCGCAAGTGAACTTGAGTTGTCTTCAGTGAAAACAGGCAATGTGTTTGGCGGTGGCCTAATAGACGTGATTGCACAAAACACAAAGGTGCAAATTAGCGGTGGTACATTGCGCCAAAAGCCAGATATCACGGAAAATACAGTGGCTTGGAACGGTGTGGCACAACTGGAAAATACCCATGGCAGTGTATATGGTGCAGGCAGTGGTACTAGCATTAATGATGGGTTATATGCGGTTGTTGGGGGTTATGCAGAATATAACATACCTTCTTTGTTGGGCTTTAAGTTGCAAGATCACAATGCTGCAAACTATGTGGCGCAAGAGGGTGGCGGAAATACTGAGGTGCATGTGCAAAGCACTGTAAATATTCCGGGCTCGGTGTATGGTGGCTTAAGTGCAGGATTTTTAGATGTGATTTTAGGCGACACCAAAGTGTATGTCCATAACGGCACTATAGCAGGCTCTGTATACGGTGGCGGCAGTGGAGTTGGCCTTCATGGGTATAAGGCGACGACAAATCCGATTGACATTTGGGTGGTATTTGAAAACCAGGATTACTTTGATGAAAACCCACTCATCGAGCCTATTCCGGGGGCTACATCCAACACCGACATCTATATTTTAAATGGTAACATAAAAGGTAATGTGGTGGGTGCAGGTGATATTTCTGAAATAGAGATTATGCCCGGTGTTAGTATGTCGCTTACAAGTTATGTAAAAGATAATGCCTTTATCTTTGTGGACGAAAAAACAAACTTGGTAGGCGAGGTATACCGCCAAAATGTAGAAAACTTGCAGATTCAGTTTACTATGGAGGATGGGGGAGATCCGATTGATGTGGACATCACCCTTCCAACGCCTACTGTGGGTGGTATGGCCACTGTGGTCATTGAAAATAAAACCACCAAAATTGCGGCGAGCCTTCACACAAACAATGTAGACAGCCAAGGAGACACACCACAAATCTCGGTGCCAGATGTGAGTACTGATGTACAAAATGTCTTGCGTCTTGAACAGCGCAGTGGTTGGAGTTTGGACCGTGGCCACTGGGTGATACGCGGCGATGTACATCTGCCTTCTGTGGTAACACAAAACATTGGTATCGTGCCTAAACAAGAATTGTATATGCCAAGCGACACAAATCTTGTGGCAGATGAGAGCGAAGGCGACTTTGTCAACCAAGGCTATATCATAACAGCGCAAAACACACTGGATGACAGCATCGAAACCGGTAATCAAAGCGGGCAAACAAACCTTGATTCGCGCATTTACCGCGGTGGCCTAAGCGGACAAATGAGCATAAACGGCGCACAAAATTATACGCAGAGCCAAAGCGCTAATCCATTGATCGCATCCGGCAGTGCAAACAGCATATATTCTTTCTTGGCAGATGGCGGTAAAGTGGGCGCACAAAATGGCTATAATTGGGCACAAGGCAGTAACTCCCTTAGCGAAACTTCGGCTAGCTATACGCCATCTACGGCTGCGCTTGGAACCTTTGGATACACAGTGAAAACCAGCTGGCAACATCTTTTCGAATCAGTGCCCGGCGGCAAGGCAAACAACGCCGCTAATAATCTTGAGTACTTGGCGAATGTGGCGGCCGAGGCAAATGCCAGCATCACGGTGACGGCTGCGTCTAGCGGTGGCACAAGTGACAACAGCGCCCCGGCCAGCAGTAGTTCCACCGCCGCCGTCGGTGATGATGGCGATGATGGCGGTGATGGCGGTGGTGATGGTGGTGACGGCGGTGGTGATGGTGGTGACGGCGGTGGTGATGGCGACGGCGGCGGTGAAGATAATGGTGAAGAAGCAGTAAGCTCTAGCAGTTCTTCTTCCACGTCGCAAAGTAGTAGTGCCCCCAGTTCTGTTACCGACAACAGCACAGGCGGTGGCGGCAATGTGCCTGATCCACCCCAAATTGGCGAAGACGGCGGCATTACCCTGTCTCCAACAGATCCTGATTTATCCATAGAAAATGTTTATGTCGACGGCACAGAGCTAGATCCCGACCAGTACAGTGTAGACGAAGATGGCAACATTATTTTAAGCCCTGAATTTTTGGCAACTTTGGGTGATGGTGAGCACACAATACGCATTAGCATAGATGGCAAGTTGTTTGAATCCACTGTGATTATGGAAAATAGTGTTCCCTTAAGCGCGGGCAATTTCGAGCTGCTGGGCGGATGGAGCTTGTTTGATTTATTGATGACTATCTTGACTCTGCTTTCGCCGGTGGTATATATGATTATTGTGCGCAAACAAAAACCAGATGAAGAAGAGGATGAGAACGAAAGCGAAGAGGACGAAGAATATATCACCAAAAAACGTACACTTACGATGGTAGGAGGCATCTTGTTAGGTATTATCAGCCTGGTGCTTTTACTTATCACGCAAGATTTCACACTGCCCATGATTTTCTTCGATCGTTTCAGTATCTGGTTTGTTATTATCTTTGTGGTACAAACCGTGGTGGAAATAGTGTTCCGCCGCAAACGTGTAGACGACGAACAACAAGAGCAATATACGGCAGGATAGCAGTATTTTGAAGTGTATAATTATCAGATTAAACCCCTTTGGCAAATTGTGATGCCAAAGGGGTTTTGTGATGAGTAAATCACAATGATGAGAGCTTGGATTTTGTATTTTCGGGCTTTATTAGAGTGAAATCAATCGGCTGCATAGTAGCACGATAAAGATTTTTTTTTGTTGATATTACTTAAATAACATAACAATTGTTGTGTCGTTTCGAGACTAAATTTGTGCAATTGTTAAAAATTTAACAAGTTTTATTGACTCTGCTATGGTCTTGATGTACTATTAGTGTCGATAAATAATAAATAAGAAGAAATGGAGTGTGGTAAATTTGATAATAGGTTCAATAAGAGAAAAAAATGAATCTCGAGTTGCTATGGTTCCTGCCATTGTGAAGAAGTTTTGCGCAATGCAAGACATGGAGATTCTTGTAGAACAGGGTATATCAGATTTGTTTAATGATACCGATTACCAAGATTCGGGCGCAAAAGTTGTAAGCCGAGACGAGGTTATTTCGTCAAGTGATATTCTGGTTTTGTTTAATCCGCTAGCAGACGAAGAGTTAAAGTTGTTGAAAAATGGAGCTATGGTTATCAGCCACATGGATCCGTATAACAACAAAAACTACATTGATAAATTGTGTGAGTTTGGTCTCAGCTCGGTGAGCATGGAGATGATTCCACGAAGCACTATTGCGCAAAAAATGGACGCGCTAAGCTCGCAGGCGTCTCTTGCAGGATATGTTGCTGTTATGCAGGGTGCAAACCTAATGAATAAAATCTTTCCAATGATGATGACACCTTCCGGAACTATTGCTCCCGCCAAGGTGTTTATTATAGGCGTAGGTGTTGCAGGACTTCAGGCTATTGCTACAGCAAAACGTCTAGGTGCAAAGGTTGAAGCGTTCGATACCCGCCCTGTTGTTGAAGAGCAGGTTCAATCACTAGGTGCTAAGTTTGTTAAAGTCGATTTGGGAGAAATGTCTCAAACTGCTGATGGTTATGCTAAAGAGCTTACAAAAGAGCAGCTTGCAAAACAGCAAGAAGCTATGGAAAAAGCTTGTGCCAATGCCGATTTAGTTATAACAACAGCAAAACTTTTTGGAAAAAAAGCACCAATCCTTGTCACTGATAAAATGATAGCCAAGATGAAAAACGGATCGGTTATTGTTGATTTGGCAGCAGGAACCGGTGGTAATGTTGAAGGAACACAGATTGATGCTACTGTTGAAATACATGGTGTTAAAGTTGTTGGTATAGATAACCTTGCTGGTCTTGTTCCCACCGATGCAAGTGCTATGTATGCAAATAATATCTACAACATGCTTACACATTTTCACGATAAAGAAGCAAATGAGTTTAACTTTATCGATGATGAAATTGCTAAAAGTTGTGTAATTACATACAAGGGAAACCTAAGCAATGAACGTATAATAGAATTCTATAGTGACAAGGGGAAAAATTAGATGGAAAATATAGTTTTATTAGTATTTATCTTAGCCTTAGCTTCTTTTTTAGGGTTTGAGCTTATATCTAAAGTGCCTTCCCAGCTGCATACACCGCTTATGTCGGGCTCGAATGCAATAAGTGGAATTACTATTGTAGGCGCTATTCTTAGCTTGGGTGGTTTTTTTGAAGCGGATTCTACACTACGAATAATTTTAGGTGCTTTCGCTATCTTCTTTGCAACTATAAATGTTGTGGGTGGATATGTTGTTACCAATCGGATGTTATCCATGTTTACAGCAAAGAAGAAGGAGGATCAATAGTAATATGTTTGATTTAACCTTTATTACAGGATTTTTGTATATAGTTGCTGCTGTTTTATTTATATTAGGCTTAAAAAAGCTTGGTAACGCACAAACAGCCCCCACCGGTAACCTCATATCGGCAATGGGTATGTTTATTGCAGTTGTTACTGCAGTTCTATCTCAATTAGACTTACAGTATTTATGGATAATTGTTGCAGTTGTTCCGGGCACCATAGTTGGTGTTGTGGCTGCGAAAAAAGTGGAAATGACTTCTATGCCGGAAATGATAGCCCTCTTTAACGGATTTGGTGGTATTGCTAGTATGCTGGTTGCATATGCAGAATATCAAAAGTATGTTTCAGAGGCAACAGTACAGGATACCGCAGCTTTTCAACTTGCAATTATCGTTGTTACCATTTTAATTGGTGGTATAACCTTTACCGGTTCACTTATTGCATGGGCAAAGCTTTCTGGCAAGATGACAAGTAAGCCTATTCTTTATCCGGGCCAACAGCTGGTAAATGCTTTGGTGATTATTGGATACTTAGTCGGAACCGCTTTGTTTAGCATTAGTTATGGATCTTTCATCAGCGGATATGCTTTATTCTTACTACTTGTTGGAATCTCTCTTGTTGCCGGAATAATTTTTGTTATTCCTATCGGTGGCGGTGATATGCCGGTGGTAATATCTTTGCTAAACGCTTGTAGTGGTGTTGCGGCTTGTGCGGCAGGTTTCGTTATCTCAAATACAATTTTGATAGTTACCGGCGCACTGGTAGGATCGAGTGGTGTTATTCTTACAAACATTATGTGCCGCTCCATGAACCGTAACCTTTCTAACGTTTTGTTCTCTGGATTCGGTAGTGGAGCTGCAAAAAGTGGAGGAGCCGATCAGCAAGGCGAGGTGAAACCAGTTTCAGTAGAGGATACTTATCTTATGCTTGAAGCTGCAACGTCTGTTTTGATAGTACCTGGATACGGCATGGCTGTTGCCCAAGCACAGCATACTGTGCAAGAGCTTGCCGCACAGCTTGAAGAAAATGGTTGTGAGGTAAACTTTGCTATCCATCCTGTTGCCGGTCGTATGCCCGGACACATGAATGTTTTACTTGCTGAGGCTAATGTACCTTATGAGCAACTTAAAGAGATGGACGATGTTAACCCAACAATAGAATCAGTTGATGTTTGCGTTATTATCGGAGCTAACGACATTGTTAATCCTGCATCCAGAGAGGATGAAAGCTCGCCAATATATGGAATGCCGATAATAAATGTTGATTATGCAGGAACAGTTATAGTTCTAAAGAGATCAATGAACGCAGGATTTGCAGGCATAGAAAACCCGCTCTTCTACAAAGATAACACCAGAATGCTCTTTGGTGATGCGAAAAAGACTGTGCAAGAGCTAGTGGCTGAGTTTAAAGGCTAGGCAAAACACTCTTTTTGAACAATTATTATAAATTCGTTTATATACTTAAAAGAAAAAGAAATTTATCTATGACAAGATTTACACTTCCTAGAGATTTATATCACGGCAAAGGCTCCTTGGAAATACTTAAAAAACTAAAAGGCAAAAAAGCAATGGTTTGCACCGGTGGCTAGGCAATGTAAAAGACTGGTTTCTTAGACAAAACAGTTGCATACCTAAAAGAAGCCGGTTTAGAAGTTGCTGTAATTGATGGTATCGAGCCTGATCCTTCCGTTGAAACAGTAATGAATGGCGCTGCTGAAATGCTTAGACGGCTATCATGAGATAGCCGTCTATTTGCGTTTGAAGTAGTAATCAGTAAGCTTGAGTAGCAAAAAAATATGAATATAATATCGTAAAAGCTATGCCTGAAATTAAATTAATATGTAAAACTTTGAACTGTATTTTTGTGTATTTATTATAAAAAATGTAGTTTATTTTTTATGAAAAAATTTATTTTACGCTAAAATAGTGCACTATTTTTTATGGGAAAAATCTTAAAAATGTCAAAATGTTCATACTGTTTTTATGCCGAAAAACTTCAACATAATAATTAAATAAATTTATATATTCTGCAAACCATGGTGATATTTTAACAGCGGATGTGGACATGGAATAACAAAAAATATTTTAAATATATTGAGTGATGTTTTATGAATTTTTATTTATGATGAAGGTGAATCATTTGGGCAAAAATTATAATTTTGGTCAAGATATGAACAAAAAATTGTGCTTGACAACTAAAAAAAGACTGGTTATAGTTATCCTAGAAAAAATCAGAAGTGAAAATTTATATTATTTATGAGGTGTATCGTGGCAAAAAAGTCGATAGGGTCCGTATTTGAGCTTCAGGGAATTCCACCGATAAAACAAGTGATTCCGCTGGGACTGCAACATGTTGTTGCTGCAATTGTGGGGATTATTACACCGGCTATTTTGGTGGCGGGAGTCACAGGTTTATCGCCTGCGGATACAACGCTACTTATCCAGGTGTCTCTGATAGTCACAGCGATTGCAACGATTATTCAGACGTATACAATAGGAGGCAAGCTGGGTGCAGGATTGCCGGTTGTTATGGGTATAAGTTTTGCGTATGTTCCGACCTTGTTGGCAATTGGAGGACAGTTTAACTTGCCGACAATTTTAGGCGCAGAGATAGTTGGCGGTGTTACAGCAATTATTTTTGGCATTTTTGTAAAGCAAATCAGGGTGCTTTTTCCGCCACTGGTCACTGGAACTGTTATATTTACCATTGGGCTTTCACTTTATCCTACAGCTGTGCGATATATGGCGGGTGGCTCTGCTGCGGGTGGAGAGTTTGGCTCGGCAGAAAACTGGATAGTTTCTATTGTGACATTGGTGGTTGTTATAGTTCTTGGGAACTTTACAAAAGGAATATTAAAGCTGGGTTCTATCTTGTTTGGTATGATTGCAGGATATGTTGTTGCTTTGGCGATGGGTATGGTGGATTTCTCAAGCGTGTCGGGTGCGGGATGGTTTTTACTGCCAAAACCATTACACTTTGGAATAGAGTTTAACGTTTCGGCGTGTATATCACTGGCAATAGTGTATATAATCAACGCAGTTCAGACGATAGGGGATTTGTCTGCCACTACATCCGGAGGTCTTGGAAGGATGCCCAGTAATAAAGAGCTGTCGGGCGGTGTAATAGCCCAAGGTGTTGTAAGTATTGTGGGCTCGATTTTTGGTGGATTGCCCACTGCGAGTTTCAGCCAAAATGTAGGCATTGTTACCGTGAACAAAGTGGTGAATAAATTTGTTTTTGCTTTTGCGGCGCTTGTGCTGTTGTGTGCAGGTGTGGTGCCGAAATTTGCGTCGATACTGACAACCATACCTCAGGCAGTGATAGGCGGAGCAACTGTTTCTGTGTTTGCAACAATCACCATGACAGGCGTTCGGATGATTACCTCTGAAACATTCACACAAAGAAATTCGACCATTGTGGGGCTTTCGGTGGCATTGGGCATTGGTGTTACTCAAGTTTCCGGTGTTTTGCAAGGTCCTGGAATCCCTGATTGGGTACATACTGTTTTTGGTACATCACCGGTAGTCATAGCAGCTATAGTCGCGGTGGTTTTGAACTTGACACTACCAAAAAACAATACAAATCAAACAGAAAAAAAGTAGTATACGAAGCTTGAATATGAATTTTTTGTGCAAAACTCACAAAAGAATGACTGTTTGTTTGTGCACCATAATTCATGAAAGCTAATTGACAAATATAAAATTTTTGTGTACAATTTTTTATAGAGAAAAGAAGCGGTTCGCGCTAAAACTGAATATTTAACACGTCAGATGACTGCAACGGAGTGCTTCGCGCACGGGTCAAAAGAAGGGTAAGTTCTTTTGTTGTGTATGTCTGTGTGAAAACAAAAGTGTCACCCTTTTTATGTGGGTGATTTTTTTATTTGCAATCAAGCAATGTTTCACAAGGAGGGTTTTATGTTATTAATCGGGAACGGAAAGCTGATTACTAGGGATGAAAACAAAACATATTTTAAGAACGGTGCAGTGCTTTGCGATGGAGGAGTTATCAAAGAAGTTGGGAACTTTGAAGAGCTGAAAGCAAAGTATAAAGACGCCGAGTATGTAGATGCTAAGGGCGGCGTTATCATGCCCGGGCTTATCAATGCGCATGCCCACATTTACTCAGGGCTTGCAAGAGGTCTATCTATTCCGGGCTATAATCCCACAAACTTCTATGAAGTGCTGGATGGAATGTGGTGGAAGATTGACCGTAACTTGACACTAAACG
>CAYIZZ010000030.1:0-20258 GCA_964367945.1 uncultured Oscillospiraceae bacterium
CATATATTGCCAGCGTTTACACTTTATCATGCAACATTACTATTATAGTATACCATCACACAAAATACAATTATAGTTTAAATATTTTTATTTTACAGCAAATCCAATCCACACTTTAAGTAATTTCACGCTAATACGGGTATCCCACAAATGCAACAGGGTCTACTAGTTGTCCGTTTACACTAATTTCCAAGTGGCAATGATTGCCTGAAGAGTTACCCGTAGTGCCCACTGCGCCGATATGCTGGCCATGACCCACTGTTTGCCCCGCTGATACAAACAGCTGACTACAATGGGCATATAATGATTGTACACCGCCCGGGTGCTGGATAACAATGTGATAGCCCCAGCTATAATGCCATCCTGCAGTAATTACCGTGCCGCCTTCACTTGCATAAATAGGCGTGCCTGCAGGTGCATTGATATCAAGACCTCTGTGACCACCCGACACAAACCCACGACTGGAATACGGACTGCCCGGTACAGGGAACATGTAACTGCCTTGGACACCTGCGCCGCCACCCATGTTTGTTAAAAAGCTTACATCTGCTGTGCCTATTTCCACAATTTGATTCACCGGCTCTGCTATCACCTGTGTTTTTTCTTCTACACGAGTGCGGTATACCAGCTCTCCATCTATATATTCCAGGCTATCTGTCACTTGCTGTGTGCCATCTTGCCCGCTTTGCACCACGTTTTCCACGCCTTTGGGCAAATCATGATTTTCCTCTTCTACTACTGTAAACGGAATCTCCTCTTCATAAGACTCTTCTATCATTGCCTTCACCTGTAAAAACGGCTGAGCTCTTTGCGTTAAAATAATTTCTCCATTTTGTGGCACATAGTCTCCATCCTCTTGTGTATATTGAGGATTTCTCATCATACATTGTTCCAGCGTCAAATTGTTTGCTAAAGATATTTCACTCAGGCTCATTTCACCATCTGCTGTCACATACACATCTTGTGTTTTATTTTCTCCCAGTGTTTCCAGTAACATGTCATATTCTTGGACACTGGAGGCAAAAAACACGTCGTCTGTATCAGGATTGCATACAATTTCATTTGCAAAGTTCACACTGGCTCCGGCAGGTACATCATTTGCTTTTTCTATCAGGTAATCATCCAAAAACGCCTTCAAATCATGACCCTCTTCAGTAACAGCAAACAGCTGCCCATCAATATAAAGTCCTGTGCCTTCCACAATGTCATTTTCTGCGCTGGCTGATAACAAAATTTCATTAGCAAGCTGCTCCATTGTGGTATATGATGGCGCACGTGCAATCGTGTATATAGGCTCCAGTTGCCAGTCTTCCATCTCTTGGCTATCAGACAACTGAATGCGCCCACGTAAAAGATCTTTTGCACCCTCAACCACATTTTGATTTTCTACAAATCCCAGCTGTTGCCCATTTACTTCCACA
Source organism: uncultured Oscillospiraceae bacterium (assembly GCA_964367945.1). Lineage (GTDB taxonomy): Bacteria > Bacillota > Clostridia > Oscillospirales > Ruminococcaceae > JAAYCI01. The sequence goes on from CAYIZZ010000030.1 coordinate 1,422, forward strand.
GCTAATGCATACTCCATGGTGATAACTGTATAAATTATAAACACCATTGCTATACCGGAAAGCACAGGTAATATAACACCGCCAAGACCTATCGCAAAACGCAAAGAAGTTTTCACACCTGCGCCTGTTAGCCTTGATGGTTCTTTTTCTCTTGATCCTTTATGCACCCTTTGACGAATTCTTTTTATCTGCTGAGTTTTTCTTTTAAAATATACAAAAGGCGCCTTTACTTCGCTAATTATCCATTTTGCAATATCTGCCAATAATTTACTCAATTTCTCAGCAAATAAACTAACTATCTGCATTAAAATTGTAAATAAATTTTGCACAAACCGAAAAATCAAAATAGCGTGATATTCACCGATATAGCCTATCCAATAAAGTCCGTTTCCGATAATTGACATCAGTTTCTTGAATGGATTTATCTTCTTTGGTGCATCAGCAGACATATTTATTTTGTTTTTATTTTTATCTGCCATGCACATCTCCTTTTACTATTATCTTTTGCACTAAATTCCACTGTGAAGATAAGCTCTTCACAGTGGAATTTTAAAACTTACATTTATTCAAATTGTACTTTATGCCCAAGGCATATTATAACCTTCCGGTGGAACAACATAAAGTAATGGGTCCACAACCGATCCGTCTGCTAAAATAAACTCTAGGTGCAAATGAGGGCCTGAGGAGTTACCTGTGTTACCAACTGCTGCAATATATTCGCCTTTTTCCACTTGCTGGCCAGCCTCTACTGCCATTGACGAACAGTGAGCATATCGTGTCATAATTCCGTTGTGATGATCAATAAGCACGTTATATCCCCAGCTATAGTGATATCCGGCCGAAACCACAGTACCCGATTGCACAGCGTAAAGTGGCTCACCAATAGGCGCATTGATATCTATACCTCTGTGATACGAGCTGATTCCACGGCTACTCCATGTGGAGGTAGGTGCCGGCCACACATATCCTTCGGGGTCTCCGCTGAGACTTAAGCTAGCATAATCTTTTGTGCCCACTTCCACAATCTGTGGTACGGGTTGCGAGAGAATAGTGGTAAGTTCCTCCACACGCTCTCTACCTATCAGCTCTCCATCTATCATGATGAAATCATCCCATACTTCCATAACACCTTGAATCCCCTCTTGTACCACCGTTCTTGTTCCTATCGGCTTATCGGGATTCTCTTGCTCGATAACATCATAAGAAAGATATTCCACATTTTGCATAAGTTGTTTTGTTTGTACTTGTAGCATTGTGGCTGCATTTTGAATAACAACAGAACGACCGGCCTGTGGCACATATGCATCAGGTGTTATCTCTTCTGCCATAGCTTCTTGCTCCAGCTCAGGGTTTCTGCTAACAACAAGATATGAAGGCAATCCGTTTTGCAGTGCGATATCGGCCAGTGTTTGCACGCCATCCGCTACCACGGTGACAGCATCTGTGACATTTTGAGACAATTGTGCCACCAGTTCATCATAGCTTTGCACGCTGGAAGCCAAAAATACATCTTCACTTTCAACATCACACATGACATCTTGTACGAATTCTATCTCTACATCTGAATCATACTCAAGTGCTTGTGTTTGCAATATTTCATCCAAATATGACTGTAGCTTGTTACCCTCTGTGGTCACTGCATAAAGATCTCCACCAACATAAACTCCGGTGGCTTCTACAAGATCTGTGCTTTCTTCACTATTTTGTAAAATCGCATTAACCAACTGTGCAGAAGTGGTCAGCTCATCCGTCCATGCAATCTCATATTCAGGCTGGAAATTCCAGTCTTCAAATTCTTGTCCTTCTGCCAATTGCATACGATCACGTAACAGGCTCTTTGCGTCTTCCACAACATTTTGATCTTCCACATACCCCAGCACTTTGCCGTCTACAGCTACTGCCAAGGCATATCTCATGTTTACAATGCTATATACCGTAACTATTAGTGCTACACTCGCCGCTATAGGCGCTAAAATCTTCAATATCTGTAGCAAAAACCAAAATGAGTCCTGCATACCGATTTTGCGTAGTAAAACGTGTGACTTTCCCTTTGAGCCGCGTTGCTCGATACGCCTTCTTACTCGCTGTAGTTGTTCCCTACGCTTTCTTATACGCCTAAAAGGTATTTTTATATCTTGTCGCAAAATATGCCATGAATTACTAAGCCATTTTGCTATTATACCACCAATCCATCCGAAAATTTGGGCGAAAAACAAAAACGCATCTTTCAATATACGCCATAACAATATAGCACGATATTCTAAAGTAAACCCAAGCGTGTAAAACCACTCACCTAAAGCACGTAAAATCGCTATTTTCGACTTTTTTTGCACTGCAAGTGATGTGGACACATTTTTAAACGCATCCACTTGTTTTTTCTTTTGTTTTTTGTCTACCTTTAGATTTTTTCTATTGGCCGTCTTTGTATCTTCTTTTAAAACATCATTATCTTTGCTGTGGTCTGTCTGTGATACATCACATGCTGTTTTTTGATCGGCCATCTCCAAAGGTTGTATCCCTTTAAAATCATCACTACCCTTATTAGGGAAATCGTTGTTTTTCTCGGACATCCAACCGTACTCCTTTTCAGTGGCAATCAAGCAAATATTGACACTTTCTCATCAAACACATCATATAACATCGTTGCATTTGTTTTTTATCTTGTAATATAGTCCATTTATATATAAATATTAGTATACACTTTCGGTTTGTTTAAAACGTGAACGCCAAAATCACAAAAAACACCATAATATTATACTATTTTTATCATGTTTTAGCAAGTGCGCATATCCATGCCATGATTTCGATTTTTAATCGATATATTGTTGTTTGTTTTTTACTATATTGTATCTCACACATTGTATAAGATTGTTTGTACCATCTTCATGTCATTTGGCAACAAACTACGCAAACAAGGTTTATTCCCCGATAATTCAACAAAAGACATCTCTGCACAATGTAGCGCATGTCTTTTCATCATAGACATATCACCACCGTAAAGATCGTCACCCAACAGCGGATGCCCTAAATGTGCAAAATGTGCTCTGATTTGGTGTGTTCTGCCACTTAACGGCCTCACCTTTACAAGGCTTGCTTTTTCTGTACTCCATATTACTTCATATTCTGTACAGCTTTGCTTACCACTTTTGTGCACTCTTTGACGCACTGCACTTCCCACATCGGCACACAAAGGCGCTTTTATTACGCCATTTTTTTCTTCCAGTTTCCCACCCACAAGTGCCATGTATGTTTTCTGCATACTTTTGCCCAACACTGCACTGCATGCTGGATGTAATGCACAAAGTGCAAGGCCGCTGGTGTTTTTATCCAAGCGTCCCATCGGCCTAAAAACGCCGGTATTTCCAGTGCTGCGTTGCAAAAATCCACATACAGCATTAGCTAACGTATCACTGCTGTATCCCGGCACAGGGTGAGTCACCATACCGATTGGTTTTTCCACCACCAACGCTTCCATACTGCGATACACCACCTGAATAGGAATATCCTGTGGCCTCACTGAAGGCTGTGTTTCCTGTAGCGGTTTTATCGTCACTTTATCGTCTGCAGACAGTTTAGCGTTAGTCTTTGCTGCTTTATTGTTTATTTGCAGGCCATTTTGCACATTTTTTAAGCTACGTATCACACGAAGTGATACTTGGCGTTTTCGCAAAAAAGACCCAAGCGATATTCCCTGCTCGGACTCCATCACATCAAACTCTATGTTCATTTGTTCACCATCACATACAAGCTACCTTTTTCGCACCCAACATACGCCTTGTCTGATACAAACTCATTGCTTACACCCAAAGGCATGTTTGAGCGCAATACCCCATCTTCCAAAGGATATTTCACTCCACGTTCATATACACCCTCTGCTGTGCCGTTTGCTGCAAAAACACTGAGCCACTTCCATTTTTCAGCCAACAAAACCAGCTGCGTTCCGGCAGATATACAATATATTTCACTTTCTTCATTTGCCATCATAGCCTTAATACCTTTATTGGCTAAGAAAAGTAAGGTATGAAAATTGGCAAACGTGTGGTCCATTCGTCCACCCATTGCCCCAAGTATCACTATATCGTTATATCCCCGCCTGAGAAGCTCTTTTGCAGCATAGTGGGTATCTGTATCATCTTTTTCGGCATGCAGCCGAATCACTTCTTCAACATGTGTCGGGGCGTTTGAGGAATCAAAATCTCCCACCACTAAACTTGGAACAAAACCCAAGTTTTCAGCTACTTTCCAGCCGCCGTCCGCTGCCGCAATAAACGCATCACTTGAAACATATGATTGCATTTCCTTTGATACCGGCCTCGACGCAAACAAAACAGCTTTTTGAGATTTTAAATCCATGAAAATATCATTCCTTATAATGCTTTGTGTAACTTTTTGCTCTTTATATTTACTTAAACAAGCTTTTAAGAGTATCTGTTCTCTTCTTCTTTTGCCTGATTGAACAATGTTACATAATTATTATGGCGTTCCCTCACAATTTCTTCTGCCTGCACTGCTTCTAAAACAGCGCATCCCGGCTCTGAAACATGGCTACATCCTGAAAATTTACACTGGCCTATCTTATCTTTGATTTCAGGAAAGCACAGCTGCATATTTTCAGATGCTATCTGCCCTACTTTATATAAATCAAAGCTGGCAAAACCCGGAGTATCGGCCAAAAGACCCCCATCCACTTCAAAAATCTCCACCTCGCGTGTGGTATGGCGTCCTCTACCCAGTTTTTGGCTTATGTCTCCCACTTGCCTTTGCAAATCAGGGGCAAGCCCGTTTAAAAGCGTGCTTTTCCCAACTCCGCTATTTCCACAAAAAACGCTCAACTTATCTTTGAGATACATACGCAAATTATCCAGCTCAGCATTGTTTTTTGTCACAACCACCGGGATATTGCTCTTGGCATACGCGTCAAGCAAAAACTGCTCGCCTGAAAGATCAGACTTTGTTATAACAATAATCGGTTGCACTTCTAAATCGATTGCATACGCTGTAAGCTTATCAATAACAAGCAAACTGGGCACCGGCTCCACCGTACTCACAACTATTACAAGCTGATCAACATTTGCCACGGCAGGACGTATCATCACGTTTCGCCTTGGCAATATATCGTCAATATAATCAGTTTGTGCCTCACGTGCCAGCAATACTCTGTCTCCGGGCAGTGGTTTTTTACCTTGCTTGCGGAAAATCCCTCTAGGCTTGCACTCTATCATAGTGCCATTTTCCGTCTTTACATAGTAAAATCCACCTATGCCTTTGTATATAATACCTTCCAAATAATGCTCCTTATTCGGTTTGTATGTTTGCTACGGTGTCGTTCCACCACCTGTACCTGGATCTGTCGTTCCGCCGCCTGTACCCGGATCAGTCGTTCCACCGCCTGTGCCGGGATCTGTCGTTCCACCGCCTGTACCTGGATCTGTCGTTCCACCACCTGTACCGGGATCTGTCGTTCCGCCGCCTGTACCCGGATCTGTCGTTCCACCACCTGTACCCGGATCTGTCGTTCCGCCGCCTGTACCGGGATCTGGGGTTGATTCAGGCGTCGACGATACGGGTGGTGTCGGCGTAGGTGTCGGTGTGGTCGTTTGAGGTACTTCAACCACAGGTGGAGGTGCTAAAGAAACCCACACATGCACATCTCCGCCAACGTCCATAGACACTCCGGGCTCAGGGCTTTGCCTTATCACGCTTCCTGCAGGTAAAACACTTACTTCTTCCCTTACTTCACCCAGATATAGGCCCGACTCTGCCAATATTTCTGATACTTGTGCAAGGTCTGCAACACCTGTCAAATCAGGTACAGTTCTTTGATATTCTTCAAAGTTACTTGCAATTTCAATTGTTACCACTGTTCCGGAGTCCACCAATATACTGGTACCTGCGCCGGGTGATGTGCCTATTACAGTTCCTGCCGGTGTACCCGGTGCATTCACGGCCTTTGCATATGGTGTAATTCCCTCTGCAAGTAGTGCCTGAATAGCATCTTGGCGAGACATTCCTACCAAGTCAGGCACTATTTTTGTAGGTGTACCGCTACTTATAGTTAGATACAATTTTTGATTTGACTTTATTGTTAGCGGATTTTCATTGTTACTGGTTGGGTTTTGAGCTATAATCTCTCCCTCTGGCACGCCAGGGTTCACCTCTTCACGCTCTTCCACACGCAAAGTATTATAAGGCGCCTTTGAAAGTATCTCGCGCACCTCGCTAATATTCATACCGGTGAAATCCGGAAGCTCAACATTCTCATATTCTACAAAAAGTGGGTTTCCACTGTTTTGAAGTAAATCCCACCCATAAACAGCACACACGCTTACAATAGCAATAGTAAACCCAAGCACTATTGGTACTAAAAATCCAATGCGCTTGCGTCTTATTTTTTTAGGTGGTTTTGCTTTTTTTGTGGTTTTTTCAGTACTCACTCTTTTATTAGCCATAACTTTCCCCATCATTTTTGTCTGAATATCATCGTCCAGATATTTATAATCGAAAGAGATGGACGGATTTTTCTTAAACTCTTCTATGTCACGAAGCATGTCAAGTGCATCATTATATCTGTCTGTCGGATTTTTATTTATTGCTTTTTGGGCAATTTCCGCTATGCCCTTCGGCACGCTTGGATTCACCTTGGTGATGGGTGGTGCACTGTCGCTGATTTGCTTTACAGCAATTGCTACTGCATTTTCATCTTCAAACGGCAATCTTCCCGTAAGCATTTCATACATCATGATACCCAGTGAGTAAATATCGGCCCTTTGGTCTGTTTGCGCACCCTGGGCTTGCTCCGGGCTAATGTAGTGTACACTGCCAATAGCTTGGTCTCCGTCAGTATGCACTTCACTGCGGGCCATACGCGCAATACCAAAGTCTGTGACCCGAATACTGCCATCTTCCATTATCATAATGTTTTGCGGCTTAATGTCACGGTGTACTATGCCTTTCACATGTGCATGCTGCAGCGCTAATAAAGTTTGGCTGGTGAAATGCACTGCTTCTCTATATGTCAGCGGCTCACCACGCTGCTCTATGTACTCTTTCAGGGTGATGCCATCTATATATTCCATCACAATATAATACACTTTATCTGTCACGCTAATATCATATACTTTCACGATATTAGGATGATCAAGCACACTAATAGCACGTCCTTCGTTCAAAAAACGACGTACCACTTCATTATTATCGCGATATTCCTCTTTCAGTACTTTGATAGCGACTACACGGCTAGCAGAAAGATCAACGCCACGATATACATCTGCCATGCCACCTTCGCCCACCAGACTTTCTACCTTATAGCGTCCATCCAGCCTTTGTCCTTCGTAATCCATCATCGAATCCTCCACCTATTTATTACAACGCAGCATATACCTGCTCTCAAAAGTCTCTATCTTCTGCCTTCATAAGCACCACTGTAATATTATCTTCACCGCCCAGTTTCAGTGCTTCGTTTATCATTTCTCTTGCCAAGTCCCAGTAATCATAAGTTTCTATCAGTTCTTTAAACTTTTCTTCACTTATCATGTTACTTAAACCATCACTGCACAAGATCACTAAGTCTCCACTTTGCAGGTGATATTCATCAAAGCTTGCTTCAACCGTGCCCTCCACGCCAAGAGCTCTTGTTATCACATTTTTTTCAGGATGAGTTTTCGCTTCATCTTTGGTGATTGTTCCCATATCCACCATTTCCTGAACCATGCTGTGATCTCGTGTAAGCTGCCTAAGCATACCCTCTGTGTATAAATATGCACGCGAGTCTCCCACGTGTGAAAGCGACAACACTTTGTTTCTAAACAATGCGCAGACCATGGTGGTCCCCATCAGTTGTTTTCCATTACCGCTAAGGGCAAACACCTCTCCATTGGCTACATCTACTGCGCTTTTCAAGATTTCTTCTGCTGTTTCAGCAGGCTCTTTTCCCAAAAGCTGATATATCATCTCTTCTGTGCAGTCGGCCGCCACAGCACTGGCCAGCTTGCCGTGCTGTGCTCCACCCATTCCGTCACATACAATACCCCATGTAGCACGAGGTGTAGACCCACTGCGGAAGGTATCTTGATTTTCAGGTCTGTTACATCCGATATCTGTTTTACCGTTTACTTTCACTACTTTACTCCCCCCACAGAATTTTACGTCTTTTTAATATATTCAAAAAGTTAATCCTCTTTTTTGTTTTCTGCAAACTCATCAATATTATTCATCCTAAGCTGTCCACAAGCAGCATCAATATCTGCACCAAGACGCCTGCGCACAGTCACTTGAACACCTTGCCTTTGCAGGCGCTGTGCAAAATCTTTTGTCCTCTTGCTTTCCGAAAAATCACTTGTTTTCACCGGATTTATCGGTATCAAATTAACATGACCATCTGTACCCTTCAGTAGCTCGGCTAATGCATCCGCCTCTTTATCACCGTCATTTTCTCCGTGTATTACCGCATATTCATAGCTGATACGTCTTTTGGTAATCCTGCGATAGTCTTTACACGCTTTCATCAGTTCTTTCAGTGGCCACGCCTTGTTCACCGGCATAAGACGGCTTCGTGTTTCATCGTCAGTAGCATGTAGCGAAATAGATAGTGTCAGCGGTAGTTTGTAAGTAGCCAGTTTTTCAATGGCAGGTACCACACCACATGTGGATAAGCTGATGTTACGTGCAGACATATTTCTGCCGTTTTCATCTGTTATTACCGATATGAAATCCATCACGTTATCAAAGTTGTCCAGTGGCTCGCCTATACCCATTAGCACTACATTGCTAACATGTGCATCACTTGCTTTTTCTGCCGCTACAATTTGCGCCACCATCTCGCCAGCACTCAAGTTGCGAATAAGCCCACCCGGTGCAGAAGCGCAAAACTCACATCCCATGCGGCATCCCACCTGAGACGACACACACACCGTATTCCCATGATGATATCGCATCAGTACCGTTTCAACACAGTTCCCGTCAAAAAGACGTAACAAAAGCTTCACTGTACCGTCTAAATCACTTTTTTGTATCTTTTCTGCTTTCAAGCTTTCTATCACAAACCCATCGTCCAACATCCTGCGCAAATCTTTAGACAAGTCTGTCATTTCTTCAAACGAAGCACAGTTTTTTTGATGTATCCACGAAAATATTTGCTTCGCTCTAAACGCCGGTTGTCGCAAAGCTTTCATCTCTGCTTGAAGTTTAGGCAGAGGAAATCCGATAATGCTATTTTTCTCTCCCACTTCTTAGCCACCTTCCAAAGCTTTGTGCCCATATGTAATATATTATATCACAAACGTTCTATTGTTGCCACAAAAAAGCCATCTGTTTTTGTGTAGTGCGGCCACAAATGCATCATTTTATCCTTTACAACAGCACCGGTTGGTACTGCTTTGGGTTCGATTAAAGCAAACTCATCCTTATTTTGGGACAAAAACGCCTTTACCACTTCTTCGTTTTCTTCGCTGCGTACTGTGCATGTGCTATACACCAGCCGTCCACCTTTTTTTACATATTTTGCTGATGTATTTAATATCTCCAGTTGCAGCTTTGGTAAGGCAGAAAAACTTTCACCGTTCACATATCTCAAATCCGGTTTTTGCGCTAAAACTCCAAGGCCACTGCATGGCACATCGCAAAGTATTCTGTCCTGCTCACAAAATTCTTCACGATATATCGTGGCATCGTTCTCCATTGTCTGCACCTCAAAAAGACCTAGCCTATCGAGGTTTTCTCTTACAAGTTTTAAGCGTCCTGGGTGCAAGTCACAGCTATAAAGACCCATTCCACCTTGCATATCTTGCGCAATGGAAGCGCTTTTACCGCCAGGCGCCGCACATATATCCAGTACTTTGTCACCTTTTTTTGCCCCGAGGCAAAGACAAGCACACTGAGACGCCAGACCCTGCACATGATACATTCCTTGTAAAAATAAAGGTTCTTGCGCCACTTTACCCGGTATGAATGCATGTATGGTATGTGGCCATTCGCCCGCACGTGCCGAAATACCTGAATTTTTCATTTGACTTATCAGCTCGTCACGCTTTATTCGTAGCGAGTTTACCCTAAGGCAAAGCTCTCCTTGTGAAAAACTAGCTTTGAAGTAATCGTCATATTCATTCGGCAGCGCTTGCATAACAGCTTTCGCCACCGCTTCACTGACAGAATACACCACGCAAACACGCTGTATTTCATCTGTAAAAAAAAGTTCTTCCAACCATAAATTTAGCTTTGAGCTGTCATTTTCGTTTTCATCAAGCGCTTTTTCACAAGCTTGCATGTCTTTGCTATATTTTTCCACTTTTTGTGCTGCTTTCCGAAGCACCGCATTCACCAAACCCGCCGCACTACTTTTGCCCATGGCTCGTGTCAAATTTACACTTTCATTCACCGCGGCGCTAGTTGGCACCCTCATACATAGCATTTGATAAAGGCCACATTCTAAAATAGCCCTCACTTCTTTATCCAGCTTACTTTTTTTCAAAAATGGTGCCAGCAAAAAGTCAATTGTGGCAATTCGCTCGGCTGTACCAAAAAACAGTGCGCCCGCAAACGCTAAATCACGCGGAGAAAGATCTTTTTTATCAAACACTTCTATGGCAGACGACGAAAACATACCCTTGTGTATTTGCACAAGGGCTTCAACCGCTGCTTTTCTGGCTTTGTCTACCGATTGTCGTTTTGCCATCACATTCCACCGATTATCTTTTCGCTGATATTTTTACCCTGCATTATATATGTTTTCACAATTTAGTTTCTTCTTGCTCGAGATATGTAATAAAGCAGCTGTAGTAAACTTGTTACCAGTGCCGCCACATATGTCAAAGCTGCCGCCGACAACACTTTTTTCACGCCATTATTTTCTTCTTGTGTCATCATGCCGTTACTACCCAGTGTTACAATAGCACGTTTAGACGCATTAAACTCTACCGGCAAAGTAATCAGTTGGAATACAACAGCCAGACCAAACAACGCTATGCCGACATATATAAGCTGTGCCAAAGAAAACGCAAAACCTAAAAATATCAGTGGCACAGAAACGCTGGTTCCAAGATTACATACAGGCACAATAGCCGAGCGCAACTTTGCAGGCGCATAACCTTGAGCGTGCTGGATAGCATGACCTACCTCGTGAGCTGCAACGCCCACAGCGCCCACACTTGTTGCATCATATGTAGAGTCGCTCAGGCGCACTACGTTACTGCTGGGATCAAAGTGGTCACTCAACTTACCACTTACTTTTTCTACCCGAACATTATGTAGGCCATTATCATCTAAAATCCTACGTGCCGCTTGTGCTCCGCTCAACCCGCTTTGCACTCTGATTTTACTATATTTTGCGAAAGTTCCTTTCACTTTCATCTGTGCCCAAATTGAAATTATCAAACCCGGTATCATATACAAAAAATACATATAGTCAAAATAAAACATGTTGTAGTCTCCTAATATCACACAATTTTTATAATATATTATCGCCTGTCTTAAAGCGTCTTCCGGCCGCAAAAGCCTCTCCACTCATAGCTTTTGCACCCTCAGGCACCACCTCGTTTATTGTCAGTGCGCCTTCTTTGCACGCCACCGTAAGTGGCTTACAACATATAATCTCGCCTATTTCAGCGCCGCTATTTTCATCTTGCCACATAGCATTTTTCACCTTGATACGTTTGTTGTTGCTCATAAAAAAAGCTAAAGGCCAAGGATTGCACCCACGTATCAAGTTATGTAGCTTATATGCCGAATCAGAAAAATCTATCTGAGCCATTTTTTTATCAAGTGGTGGAGCATAGCTTTCACCCGTCGGCTGTGGTATGGCTTTAGCTGTGCCGCTTTCTATCTGCGCTATGGTTTTCACCAGTAATTTTGCGCCCACATCGCTCACGTTATCAAAAACCTCGCCTGCTGTTGCGGTTGATGATATTTTCACTTCTTCTACCGCCAGCACAGGACCTGTGTCAAGCCCTTCATCCATCTGCATTATAGACACACCGGTTTTTTCATCACCGTTTATCACCGCCCACTGAATCGGTGCAGAGCCTCGATATTTCGGCAAGAGAGAAACATGCATATTAATACATCCGTATTTGGGCACTGCTAATACCTGTGGTGGCAAAATCAGCCCATATGCAACTACCACACATAAATCCGGCTTGAACTGCATTAGTTCTTCTGCGGCTTTGTCCGGGTCTTTTCTCATGGTGGCCGGTTGCATAACCTTTATGCCTTTTTCCAGCGCAAGCTGTTTCACCACAGGTGCTGTTATGATTTTTTTGCGGCCTTGCGGCTTGTCCATTCTTGTGTATACCGCCACCACTTCGTGCTCTGTTTTCAGCACTTCACACAGCGCCTCTTTTGCAATATCAGGCGTGCCCATAAACACTATCCGCATACATGTCCCCTTTTTCGCTATCAAATATCATGCACATATCACACAAAAGTAAAACTTTCTATTATTCTTTTGCATCTTCTTGTTCTGCATCAGTATCTTCCACATCGCCAATAGTGGCATCCAAATCATGTGGAGTTTCAGGATCATAAAAATACTCAGCCAAGTCATCGATTGTCACACCATCCAGATGATTAATCTCATGACAAATACATCTTGCCATCAATCCCTCTGCCTCCACAAAAAACTCTTGGCCAAACCTATCAAAGGCACGTACTTTCACCCAGGTAGGCCTTTCAATAGCACCAAACTTGCCGGGAAAAGACAAACATCCTTCATAGCTGCGTGATTCGCCTTTTTGCTCTAGTATTTCAGGATTTATAAACTCTATAACACACAGTTCTTCTTCGTCTTCTTCGTCATATTCATCTTCGTCCATTTCGTCGTCTAAATCTTCTCCATTCATGTCCTCTGCGTCTTCATCAAATGAATCTTCCAACATATCTTCATCTTCTTCATCCCCGAGTTCGGTAACATCCAGCGCCACAAACACACGACGCAATACACCTACCTGAGGTGCCGCTAGGCCCAGACCATCTGCCTCTATCATGGTTTCAGCCATATCTTCCAGCAGCTGATGCAACCTATCGCCAAAGTCTGTCACTTCTCGGCATTTCTTTTTCAGTAAAGGGTCTCCGTCTTTCACAATGTTTCGCAAAGCCATATGTTTTCTCCCTATCTTTTTGCTTCATATTATCGTTTATTATACCAACCAAATGTTAAAAAAATGTGGTATCACATTAATTTACAAGTTTTTTCTTTTTCCATCATCACTTTTGAACAAGATATTTATTATCCATCTGTGTGAAAATCCAACCATACCGTCACTTTATTCTGCCATGCTTTTTTATTATATTCAGCTAACGTATCCCACATAAGCATCCTAAAATCCGCATCGCCTCTACACTTTATGCTTAAGCGATATCGGTAGCTTCCGCCTTGTTTTGCCACTTGCATCACCGATGGTCCAAGCACCCTCAATGGTATAGGCTTTTTTCGGCTATAAGCTTCTGCTTTTTCTGCTAATATCTGCGCAAATTCTATAGCTGCATTTTGTGCGTTCTCTTCCACTTTTGCGGCAAATCCCACCATGCACAAAACACAATACGGAGGATACATCGCAAGTTTTCTAAACCCTATTTCTTCCTCATAAAAAGCCTCATAGTCTTGCTTTGCGGCCAGTTGCAACACCGGATGGCTAGGGTCTACTGTCTGAATAATGGCCGAGCCTGCCTCGTTTGCACGTCCGCTTCGCCCCACCACCTGTGTGACCAGCGAAAAAGCACCCTCAAACGCACGATAACCCTGTGCAAAAAGCAAGCTGTCTATCCCCACTACACCTACAAGACCCACTCGCTCAAAGTCTAGGCCTTTTGCCACCATTTGCGTTCCCAGTAGTATGTCTGCCTTACCGTCTGCAAATTCTGAAAGCATTCCGGCATGTGCACCCTTGCGCTGAGTAGTGTCCATATCCATACGAAGCACCCGCGCTTGTGGCAGTTTTTCAGCCAACTCTTCTTCAAGTCGCTGGGTTCCTACCCCGGCATATCTCAGTGTACCGCCGCATTCCTCGCACACTTTAGGGGCAGGATCTTTGCTTTTTTTGCAATGATGACAAAGCAATCTACCTTGTGTAGTGTCATCTTTTTCAGGCATGTCATCTTGTGCTTTATGATACACCATCGGCACACTGCAATCTTCGCATTTCACTGCCGTACCACATTCTTTGCAAAGCGCTACCCTGTGATATCCACGTTTATTCAGCAGTAATATTACCTGACGGCCTTCTTTTATCGTCTGTGCCATCACCGCTGTCAGTCTTTCACTCAAAGCACTACCTTGCCCAAGTAAAAGCTCTTGCGACATATCCACCATCTCTACTTTTGGCAGGGGTAAATCGCCATATCTTTCCTTCAACGTGAGTAGATTGTATCGATTTTTTTCTTTTGCAAAGTAATAAGTGGATATACTGGGTGTGGCGCTGGCCAGCAGTAACAACGCCCCGTGTTTTGCTGCCCTTAACCTTGCCACTGACACAGCATCATATCTGGGTGAGCTTTCACTTTGATATGTGTGCTCTTGCTCTTCATCCACCACTAAAAGTCCGATGTTATCAAGCGGCGCAAACACCGCGCTTCGTGTTCCAACCACCACTTTCGCCTTGCCACTTTGAATATTCCGCCATTGCAGTACCCGCTGCGTGGCCGACAGGCCGCTGTGCTGCACTGCTACTTTTTCTGAAAAGGCCGACTCCAGCGCACCCAACATCTGTGGTGTCAGCCCTATCTCCGGCACCAATATCAAGGCCGTCTTGCCCATGTTTAGGGCATGCTGAATTAAATGCAAAAACACCACTGTCTTTCCGCTGCCTGTCACTCCATGCAACAAATAAGGCGTGGGCTTTTCTTGTTCCATCATAACTTTCAACTCATCTACCACATCTTGTTGCAATGGTGAAAGTGTAGCCATTTTATTTTTTTCTATATTTCTTGGCAATAGCATAAAATCTTGCTGTGCCTCTTTATCCCTTTTTGTTTCTATCAAAAAACCTTTTTTCAGCAATGTGGCGCTAATACCATCACCCACTTGGCAGACGCTTCTAATTTCCGCTTTGGTGGCCGGAGTTTTTGCCACATATTCCAGCACTTTTTTTTGCTTGTCTGTAAGCTTTTCTTCCGGTGGTATCTCAGCCGCATGATATACCGACTCAAAAATCCGTGACACTTTCTTTTCAAGACACCATGCATCATTTTTCTGCACACTTTGATACTGCGCACCCCTTGGGATAACTGCACGCACCGCCTCAAACCAAGTACAAAACGTAGCTTCTTTCAGATATTTCACAATAAAAAGCAGTTCATCATTCAGAACCGTTTCTTCTTTTGGTACATCCAGTATTTCTTTTGTCCTCTTATCTGCTTCTCCATGAAACAGTTCCAAAACTACACCTTGACGTGGTTTTGTCTTGCCTCTGCCAAATGGTATCAGCACTATGCTACCAACAAAAATATGCCCCGAAAAACTCGCAGGCACACTGTATGTATATAATTTATCATAAAAAATACCGGCATCCGATACCGCTACTTGAGCTAGCTCAGTCACTTTTCCGTCTGTCATTCCACGCTCCACTTGGCTTTTGCAGTTTATGCAATGGTTTATTCTCCCAGCCTTTTTTGCAACACAGCATATAATCTGTCTGCGCACTCTTTTGCGTCATCATTAATCAAGCGAAAATCATACGTGTCCGCCATTTGCATTTCTTTTTCAGCAATACGCATACGCTCGGCTATTACTTCTTCGCTTTCACTGCCCCTGCCACGCAAGCGACGCTCGTGCTCTTCCATATTTGGTGCTTCAATAAACACCGTGGTGCAGTCAGGATATATACTTTTCACGTTTGCCGCACCATTTATTTCAATCACCAAAATGCATACTATTTTATTTTCAATACGCTTTTGCACTTCGTTTTTCAGTGTACCATAATAATTTTTTGCATAAACAGCATGTTCAACAAACGCATCTTTTTCTATTTTGTCTTTAAACTCTTCCACGCTTAAGTAATAATAATGCTCTCCGTCTTTTTCGCCGTCTCGAGGTGCACGCGTAGTAGCACTAATAGTCTTCTCTATTCCATCATAATTATCGATGAGATGCTTCACAACAGTATCTTTACCTATCCCTGAAGGTCCACTAACTACCATTAAATAGCGCTGTACATTATTACTTTCACTCATCGATTGCCTCTCCCTTTGCTCGATTTTCTTGTGTTTCAGACAAACGTCCTGCCACCGTTTCCGGCTGCACCGCACTTAAAACCACATGCTCCGAATCACACACAAGTACTGCTTTGGTGCGCCTGCCGTACGTTGCATCAATAAGGGTTCCTCTGGTTTTCGCCTCACTTATAAGCCTTTTTATCGGCGCTGACTCAGGACTGAGCACCGCCACCACACGCTGTGCATTAACAATGTTTCCAAACCCTATATTAATAAGTTTCATCTTCCACTTCCCTTGCAATTACTAACCCTGCTTATTATCATCATTACTCAAGGTTTTGGATTTGTTCTCTTATTTTTTCTACTTCTGATTTCATGTCCACTACCAAACGTGTAATGCTCACTTCCTGGCACTTGCTTCCGATAGTGTTCACTTCACGGTTAAGCTCCTGTGTCAAAAAGTCCAGCTTGCGGCCTATAGTACCGCCTGTGGTTATAATCTCTTTATACTGTGCTAAATGGCTGTGCAGGCGTACTGTTTCTTCATCCACCGATGTTTTATCTGCAAAAATAGCAGCTTCGCTAAGGATGCGAGACTCCTCTATGGAAGTGTCTGCAAGCACTTCACGCAAACGCTCTTCCAAGCGCTGTATATACCTTTGCATACGGCCGGCGCTATCTTCCTCCACCTTGCCAAGCATCTCTTCCAGACTTTCAAGCCTTTGATTCACATCGCACACAAGCTTTTCACCCTCTTGCATGCGCATAGCATTATACGTTTCCATAGCAGACTTTAGCACACTGACAACATCTTCTGCCAGCTCGCTTTCATCCACTTCATTACGCTGTAAAACCAGCACATCAGAAAAACGTGTCACATGATGCACCTTTATATCATTTTCAATCTTTAAATGCTGCGCCACTGCATTTAGCGCATCATAATAACCTTGCGCAACAGACAAGTTTGGTGAAATTTGCATCTCGCCACCGTCTATTGTCTGCACGCCAATATATAGCTCCACCTTGCCACGTGACACATACTGAGACACTGTTTTTTTCAGCCTATCATCTAAAAACATCATGCTGCGTGGCAGGCGCGACTGGTATTCAAAATATCTCGAATTAACGCTTCTTACCTCTACAGTAATTTCACGACCATGCAACACCTCTTGTGCACGACCAAACCCTGTCATACTCTTTGTCATGAAAGCTCCTTCATCATCACATCTTATTTTCTTATTATATTATCACATTTCACCTTGTTATCGCAATACAAAACAGGCAAAACACTTATTGTGTCTTGCCTGTTTTTTTGTTTATTAAAAAGTTCTTAGTATGCTACGCCTTGAGCTATCATGGTTTGTGCCACTTTCTCAAATCCGGCGATGTTTGCACCAGCCATCAAGTTGCCTGCTGCGCCATAACGTTCAGCTGCATCTTTACTGGTGTGTACAATATTTTTCATGATACCTTGCAGTCTTTGATCTACTTCATCAAAGCTCCAAGACAAACGCAAGCTATTTTGGCTCATTTCAAGGCCGCTGGTAGCTACGCCGCCTGCATTGGCTGCTTTGCCGGGACCATACAGAATTTTATTTTCCAAAAATACAGCAATAGCCTCGGGTGTGCTGGGCATGTTAGCGCCTTCAGCCACCACTTTACAGCCATTTTTAACCAGCATTTTTGCATCTTCGCCATCTAGTTCGTTTTGTGTTGCGCAAGGCAAGGCAATGTCACAAGGAACACTCCACACACCACGACCTTCGTGATATTCACATCCGCGCTCTTTTGCATACTCTGTAAGACGTGCACGACGCACTTCTTTTATATCCTTCAGCAGTTCAACATCGATACCATCTTTATCATATACCCAGCCGGTGGAATCGCTAACTGTAACCACTTTACCGCCCAGTTCTTGAGCTTTTTTAGTTGCGTAAATAGCCACGTTGCCACTGCCGGAAACCACCACAGTTTTACCATCGAAGCTATCGTTCATTTGCACTTTCATTGCCTCGTCTACGTAGTAGCACAAGCCATATCCTGTAGCCTCTGTACGTGCAAGACTTCCGCCGTAAGTGAGACCTTTGCCGGTAAGCACACCGGTAACTTCATTACGAAGACGTTTGTACTGACCATACATAAAGCCAATTTCACGTGCTCCTACACCGATATCACCTGCAGGAACGTCGGTAAACTGACCAATATGTTTTTCAAGCTCTGTCATGAAGCTTTGGCAAAAACGCATTACTTCAGCGTCACTTTTACCTTTGGGATCAAAGTCGCTTCCGCCTTTACCGCCACCCATGGGAAGGGTTGTTAGGCTATTTTTAAATATTTGCTCAAATCCCAAGAATTTGATAACAGATAAGTTAACGGTGGGATGAAAACGCAAACCACCTTTATAAGGACCAATGGCACTGTTGAACTGAACACGGAATCCACGGTTTACTTGAACATTACCCGCATCATCCATCCATGCTACACGAAACACAATTTGACGCTCTGGCTCTGCCATGCGCTCCAAAATAGCATTCTTTTCAAACACCGGGTTTTGGGCCACTACAGGCTCTAAAGACTCAAACACTTCTTTAACAGCTTGTAAATATTCACCTTCACCAGCATTACGTTTTGCCACTGCGTCGTACACATTGTTTACATAATCGTTTTTAAACATTGTATCCTCCCAAAAATTATTAA
>CAYIZZ010000031.1:0-20228 GCA_964367945.1 uncultured Oscillospiraceae bacterium
TTTTTATTTGTTAGTTATACTTGATTTGAATTTACTATGGGTTTTTGTTGTTCAAGATATCAATAATATCTGAATAATAATCATCGTCGCTACGGACAGTAACATTTTCCGCATCATCACTATCAAACACAAACATGGGCTGAGCGCCACCACCTGATAAGCTGCTACCTACGCTATCAAAGCCTGTAGCGACCACAGTGATACGCATCACATCGGTCATTTCCTTATCAAAAGTAGTACCCCAAATAATGTTTGC
This sequence comes from uncultured Oscillospiraceae bacterium, assembly GCA_964367945.1. Lineage (GTDB taxonomy): Bacteria > Bacillota > Clostridia > Oscillospirales > Ruminococcaceae > JAAYCI01. Next base: position 257 of record CAYIZZ010000031.1, read on the forward strand.
ATCCGGATGTGCTGCACCGGTGATTCTGTGTGCTGCAAGTTCCATATCTTCCAATGTAACATCAGGAGAAGAAGTGATATTAATGATAACACCACGTGCGCCCGCAATGCTTGTTTCCAGCAATGGACTGGTGATGGCTGCTTCTGCTGCATCCTCGGCCATGTTACCGCCTCTGGCCTCACCAATACCCATATGTGCATGCCCTGCATTACGCATAACGCTGCGAACATCGGCAAAGTCCAGATTGATAAAGCTGGGTAAATTAACCAATGTTGATATACTTTCCACACCTTGACGCAGCACGTTATCTGCCGCTGCAAAAGCATTTGCCATGGTGATTTTTTCCTGGCTTATCAGTTTCAGGCGTTCGTTAGGAATAACAATCATGCTATCCACACGCTCTAAAAGTGCACGAATGCCCTCTTCGGCTTTCTGCATTTTAATGCGACCTTCAAAACTAAAAGGTTTTGTCACTATGCCAACCGTCAAGATACCGGCTTCTTTCGCGATATCAGCCACCACCGGTGCCGCACCCGTGCCTGTACCACCGCCCATACCGGCTGTGATAAACACCATTTGTGCACCCTTTAATGCCGCAGCTATTTCATCGCGACTTTCCTCGGCACTACGCTGGCCAATTTCAGGATCTCCGCCTGCACCTCTACCACGTGTGAGTTTTGCTCCCAGCTGCACCTTTTGGGTGGATTGTGAGCTAAAAAGCACCTGCTGGTCGGTATTCATCGTAATGAACTCCACACCCTGCAAGCCGTATTCTATCATGCGATTTACTGCGTTTCCGCCACCGCCGCCCACACCAACAACTTTGATATTAGTGACATTTTGCATTTCTTCGTCAAGCACAAAAGCCATATCTTATCCTCCCTGCCACGATATATTTGTCTGTATCATTCTATCGATATCAATGCTACCAACCAAACATAGATGTCTTCGCATATTCATATCTGAAAATATTATATCCTACACTATACATTAACAGAATTTTTCATTTTATGCAATACTTTTACTGCATGAAGAACACAAAATCTTTGTTTTTTTACTTAAATTCATCCTTAAGACCACAAAATATAGTGGCAACATAACTTTTCTGTGGCTTTTCACAAAATTTATTGCGGCATAAAGTATCCATTTCCTGTCGACAAATAATACTGCATATCAAGAGTTCCCGTGTCTTCCGGCATGACAAGACCCTGTGTTGTATCCGTAAGAAGGACATGCGTTACACTAAGCTTTTCCGAAAGTCCTGTCCTTGCGCCCAATTTCACTGTCACACGATTTTGCCAACCAAACTGTATGTCCAGTGGATTTTCCACATTCACCCAGTTTACATCTGTTATTCCGGCTTCTTTCAGCTCATTTAAAAGTTCTTTAAATGCATCAAAACTTTCTTTTGCGAGTTCCGGGTCTGCTTTTTGTTCTTCTTCATCTTCTTGCGGCTGTTCTTCTTCATCGCTTGTATCAGATGAATCACTTTCTTCGCTTGTGGAATCGTCAGTACTTTCAGTGCTTTCATCGCTGTCGGTGCTTTCGTCTTCTACATTTTCAGCGTCAACATCATCTTCGCCGTTTTCTTCATCTTCACCCTCTGCAGTTTCTTGTTCAGCTTCAGCTGCAGCTATTTCCAATGCTTCTTCAGGTGTTGGCAGTGGCGGTGGTACGTCACCTTGCCTTTCTTCCTCTTCGCTTTGCGCTTGTTCTTCTATTTCTTGCTCTTCTTGCGCCACAGACACAGCATCCGCCACTTCTGTATCAAACACAAGCTGGCTTCCCACATCTGCTCTTATATACTGCAGACCCTCTATCCTAATCAAATCCAGCGGCTCAGTTTGTGTTTTGCGCAACACTTTATAGCTTTCACTTAGTACCACAAACTCTTGTGAAATTTGCAAATAATATATTTCAGCTGCAGGAGTCACTTCAAACACCACCGTGGATGGCGGCCTTCTTCCCACTGATATTGTTTCTATATATGGCAAAGCCTCTTGCATACGCTGCTGTACATTTTCAGTGGAAAATCCATACAAATTATCTCCCACACTATATCCAAACGCCGCCACAAGTTCTTGCTGTGTATACGGGCTTTCTCCACGTACATCATACCTTTGGATTTTAAACAAAAATGTAACAGACAGCCACACACCTATCCCTATAATAAATAAAAGACCAATAGCGGCCATGATTTTTCTTTGTCTGCGTCTTCTTGCAGGCTTTGCCGGTTTGGGGCCGCTATTTTGGCGCTTTGTCCTTTTCACTGTTTTCTTATCACTAGGCGCTTTTGCATTTGTCTCTGTGCCCGGATAGATGATCACATTACTGTTTTTTTGAATCTTCTCACCACTTGCACCGGTGTTGTTTTTTTGTTTTTTTGCAGATCTTGCTTGCCTTGTCACTCTACGCTTTTTAGAGGATGCCTTGCCGTTTTCATTCTTTTTCACCGGCACAAAACACCTCCTATGCGCCAACCTGTGTAAAACAACTCACTTTCTTTCACACAGTTTTTCCAGTGTATCTATAATTATTTCTAAAGCTTTCGGCTGCGCCAATGTATATGCCGCCTTGCCCATCTCTTTTAGTTTATTTTCAGTACTCGTCAGTACATTTACTGTATCAATCAAGCCCTCATCTGTCAAATCTTTTTCTTCTATCACTATTGCAGCATGGGCATTTGCAAACTCCATAGCATTATGATATTGGTGGTTTGCCGTTACATTTGGTGATGGAATCAACACTGACGCCCTACCCACCATCGCCAGCTCTGCTAAAGTAAGCGCGCCTGCACGACTTATCACTAAATCTGCCGCCGCAAGTAAGTCAGGAAGATTCTCTATATATTCTTTTATCACAAATCCATCTTTATCTTTTATCCCTTTTTCTTTTGCCAAATTATCAAAATCGTCTTTTTCTATACTACCTGTGGCATGTATATGTAAAAACTCGCCTTTTTCTAAATGACATTTTGCAAGGGATGCAATCGCTTCATTCAAGCGCATCGCACCAAGACTTCCACCATAGCTGACAATCACTGTGCGATCTCCTGCATCCAGCTGTGCTCTGGCTTTGTCTCTGTCTGCATTTATAAACTCTTTGCGTACAGGGTTTCCACACACCACAGTTTTATCTTCCGCCTCTAGGCGTTCTTTAGCGCTTTGTGTGGGAGCAAAAACCACATCTACATACTTTGCCAATATGCGATTTGCAATGCCCGGATATGCATTTTGCTCATGTATGGCAGTTTTATATCCCATTTTGGCCGCTTTTTGAAGTAATGGACCACTTACGTATCCACCTGTTCCAATAACCAAATCCGGCTTTACTTTCTTTAAAATACGCGCAGAAGCGGCCGACGCAAAGGCCAGTTTCCACGCGGCTTTTATATTTCTTATCAAAGCTTTTGGTTTCACGCTACGCTGAATCCCTTGCACCTCGATATGATGAAAGGGGTATCCCGCCTTTTGAACCAGTCTATATTCCATGCCTTGACGTCTTCCGGCAAAGTGAATTTCAGCATTTTCATACCGTTGTTTCAAACCTTGTGCAATAGCGAGTGCCGGATTCACATGACCGGCTGTACCCCCGGCCACCAGCAATATTTTCATCAAACGGCCTCCCATACAGGAGCTTGTTCTTGCCTCTCGATTTCTGCTTGCATTTCTTTTTGTGCTTCTTTTTCTGCTTCTTTTTGGCTTTCCAAGTTCACTCTGCGAGCCACCGACATAACAACACCCATTTGACCTAAAATCATAACAAGCGATGTTCCGCCGTAAGAAAAGAATGGAAGCGATATTCCTGTTGCCGGTATAGCGTTCAGATTCACTGCGATATGCAAAAGTGCTTGAAGCGCAACCTGAACTGCCACACCTATCACCAGCATAGAAGCAAATTTATCTTTAGCCTTCATGGCAATGTATACACATCTACCTAAAAGTAACAAGAATAAAACAATCACAACTACTGCACCTATCATACCCAGCTCTTCGCAAACAATGGCAAATATGTAGTCGTTATACACTTCCGGCAAGTACAAAAACTTCTGTACACTCTTACCTATACCCACACCATTTACACCACCACTACCAATAGCAATAAGACTTTGGATGGTTTGATAAGAATCTGAAGGATCAGCCTCAAATGGATTTTGCCATGTTTGTATACGATCCATAGCATATCCCAACTGATCCGGGAACTGTGTGAGCGCTAAGTACACCGCCAAAATAGCAATACCACCGGCAAGTAGAAAGTATTTTATGGATGTACCACCGGCAAACATCATGGACACGCCTATGCCTATTATCAAGATAGTACATGATAAATGTGGCTCGGCAATAAGTAAAATCGAGGTTATACCCAGCAAAATCATAAACGGTAAAAAGCCATATTTAAAGGTCTTTATACGTTTTTGATTGGCTGCAATAATACTGGAAAAAGCCAAAATAATGGCAAACTTGCTGATTTCACTGGGCTGAAATCCCTGTGTTTTGGCAGAGTTCAGCCATATCCATCTGCTAGCGTTATTTTTTTCTTCCATAAATAGCACTATAACCAGCAGTGCCAGCGCAAATATCATCAGCGGCCACGCAAATTTTTTCAATATGCGGTAGTCCACTAGCGACGCAAAAAGCATAGCTCCTACGCCTAAAATAGCATAACCCATCTGGTCCTTTATGAAGGTAAAGCTATCACCCCTGTGCAAATATCCTGATGGATATGAGGCAGAAAATAGCATCACCAGCCCAAAAAGCAATAATATTAGCACAATACTCAGCAGTGGTATATCCATTGCACCAAATCGCAGTTTCGTTTTTGGCTTATTATTTCTTGGCTTCATTTGTTCTATTTGCATATTATTTCTTGCCATTCTTCACGCACCGCCTTTCTTGTATTTTTATGCCCATATTACTGCATACATGTAAGCAAATATCACACTTATTATACTTACCACACTAAACACCGCACAAATTTTCACTTCGCTCCAGCCACACATTTCAAAGTGGTGATGTATGGGTGACATCTTGAAAATTCTTCTACCTACATGGTCTTTAGAAAACCTTCTTGTTAATTTAAAATACGTTTGTTGCAGCATCACACTGCCCACTTCTACAAAGTATATAACCGATAATATTATTAAGATATCTACCCTGCCCATGCCAAACCCCAAAGTTACCACTGCACCGCCTAAAAAAAGACTGCCTGTGTCTCCCATGAACACCTTTGCCGGATAAAAGTTCCAAAACAAAAACCCAACACATCCGCCTACTAGTGCAGCCGACCATGTGGCTAAATACCAACTGGAAAAAGCGCTCAGTAAAAGTAAAAAGCCACCCATTGCCCAAAAACTTACAGAAGTGCACAATCCATCCACACCATCTGTCAAGTTAACTGCATTGTTCAGACCTATCACAAGAAGCACACTAAGCGGATAAAAGAAAATGCCAAAATCTATCGAGCCCAAAAACGGAATTTTCACTATGGTAGATAGTCTATCCATCATAAATAAAGTTATCAAAAATGCGTTACTAACTAGTGTTTGCAATAGTAATTTTTGCTTACTTGAAAGGCCTAGGTTTTGCTTTCTAACCACTTTCAGATAGTCATCTATAAACCCTATCACACCATAGCCTAACGTTATCAGAATGCATAAAATCAACATCCACCAATCATTTGCATCACTCTGTACCGAAAGCAAAAGCGGATATGCAAGCACCATGCCTACTATGCTACCCAAGATGAACAGTATCCCACCCATTGTAGGTGTACCTTGTTTATCTTTATGCCAAGCAGGTCCTATCTCATTTATTGTTTGGCCAAATTTAAGCTTGCGCAAAAAGGGAATTAACAAAAACCCGGACATACCACTTATTACCGCAGCAGATATTGCTGCTATCAAAATAGCTATATGCTCCATATTCCCTCCCTTTACTACATTATATCATCATATTTCATTTTTTTGCAAACTCTTCCAATATCTCTTCAAACTTCATGCCTCTGCTTGCTTTCATCAGCACGGCATCTCCACTTTGCGCTATTTGCAACAACTTTTGAGCGGCTCTTGTGTTATTTGTGCACACATGTACGTCCACGCCACTTTTTTTGGCTTCTTGTGCTATTAGCGAGGCCAGCTCGCCAACAGTGATAAGAGTCTTTACTCCGCATTTAGCAACAAAACTACCAAGCTGACGGTGCAGATCTTTTCTAATCACACCCAACTCCAACATGTCACCAAGTACTGCTATACGCTGTCCACTGCAATCAAGCTCTGCTAAAATTTCAAGTGCAGCTTTCATGGAGTCCGGGCCTGCATTGTAGAAATCTTCTATTAATGTAACACCGTGTACCGTCTCGATTTTTTGACGGTTTTGCGCCGCCATATAACCTTCCAACGATTTTGCCACCTGCACAGCGCCCAGACCCATACGTGTAGCTGCTGTGTATGCAAGTAGTGCATTTTGTACGTTGTGTTTGCCTATGGCCGGAATAAACGCCTCATTTGTCCCATAATCTTTATCTACAATAGTAAACATCAAGCCGTCTTTATATTTTCGGATATTTTTGCCCCACACATCGCATTCATTATTTACAATTCCAGCTGTCACCACTTTTAGCTTTGACGGTTTTTGTGTTTTCCACAGCATTTCGTCGTCTGCGTTTAGAATAAAGGGCGAGCTTTTACATAGGCCTTCGCTTATTTCCATTTTTGCTTTAAGCACATTTTCCACGCTTCCCAGCGTTTCCAAATGCATTTGACCTATTTTTGTGATTATTGCACATGTGGGTTTTGCCGCCTGTGTCAATTTACGGATTTCTCCAAGGCCTTGCATTCCCATTTCCACCACGGCATATCGTGTGTTATTCGAGATACGAAACAATGTTTTAGGCATGCCCAGCTCATTATTTTGGTTGCCCTCAGTCTTCACTGTTTCTCCAAATTCCGAAAAAATCGCCGCACAAAATTCCTTTGTAGTAGTTTTTCCCACACTACCCGTCACTGCAAGCAGTAGTGGCGAAAACATGCTGCGATAATTTTCACCCATGCGAATCATTGCATCTAAAACATCATCTACGATCACTGTTTTTTGAGAAGGTACGTTTTCTATTGCATGCTGTGCCACCACCAGCGCTGCACCTTTTTTTAAAGCATCTGCGGCAAAAAGATGTCCGTCTGTCCTATCGCCTTTGATAGCAACAAATACATTGCCTTTCTTTACATGCCTGTTATCTGTCACTACATCGGTTATTTGTAATTTTTCAGGTGCCTTATCCCAAAGACCTTGCAACAATATTTTTGCTGATGTCGCCTGCATTATTTCCCCTTTTTAGTGATGATTTCATTTTTATCTTTTACTCACTGAGCATATTTTACAACAAAATACCCAGATAATTTGGCCCCGCCGGGTCTTGTCTGCCGCCGTGCTCATGAACCTCAAAGTGTAAGTGTGATCCATAGCTATTTCCAGTGTTGCCCATGCCTGCAATAGTTTCTCCTGCCGTCACCGACATACCCACCCCTACATAAAGTTGGCTATTATGTGCATAAAGTGTGCGGAAGCCTTGGCCATGGTCTACAACTATATAATATCCATAACTGTAATGCCATTCAGCTGTGATGACCACACCTGATGCCGCTGCCAAAATAGGTGTGCCTTCAGGACCGGGCATGTCTATACCGTAGTGTCCTCTAGTACCTCCCGAGCGTGGATCGCCATACCAGCTACTTACACTTGGTGCAATGCCTGTGGGCCACACTAAACTGCCTGAATAACGCACACTGCCGTCACCCGCCTGGCTACCACTTTGCTGAAGTTGCTTAAAAATACGCTCATACTCTGTTATCAGTGCATCAATCTCTTCTTCGGTAGCGGCCACCATGTCTTGACCTTGTGCTATCTCGCTGTTTGCCGAGACAATCAGGCTGTTCATCTCGTCCATTTTTTGGCGGCTCCAGTCTCTGTCTACTTGTAGCTGAGCCAGCTCTGCTTGTAGCGATGAAAGTAATGCTTCAAGCTCTACTTTTTGAGTTTCCAAATCCTCTTGCTGTAAGGCTAGTTGTTCTAACGTTGCGGTATCATTTTCAGATATACGCCGCATTGCATCTGCCGCTTGGACAAACTCTGCAAATGAATTCACCGAAAGCAGTGTTGAAATCATAGCGTTTGTGCTATTCATATCGTAAATAGCGCGTAGTCTTTCTTCAAACTGTTTTTTATTTTCTTCAATACTTTGCATAGTGACAAAAAGCTGCTCTGTTTTAAAGTCAAGATCTGTAAGTGTCACATTAATCACACTATCTTTTTCAGCTATTAAAACAGCCAATTCATCAAACTGTACTTGATATTCCGCAAGAGCGACTTCTGCGGCATCACGATTATTCTGATTTGCCAAAATATCAGCTTCCAGTGCTTCCATTTCTGCTTTTTTCATGTCAATTTCGGCTTGAATATCTTCAAGATCACGTGCATATACCTCATTTGGGATTGTACACACTAAAAAGCACACTGCAAGCATAAGCGACAGCATCTTCACCCACCGCTTATTCCGCTTATCTGCACATATTTTTTCCATCATCACCGCTTTAGCCATTCTTCTACCAGTTCCTTTTCATTAAAATACACTGTGTAGCCATTCATTGCTTGATAATCTTCATGACCTTTTCCACATAATAATAGCATATCACCCTTATTCAAGCTGTCAAGCGCCATAAACACAGCTTTTTTCCTGTTTTCTTCTACATGATACACTTTTTTTAACGATTCAATGGCTTTTATCGCATCTTGCATAGTGTTTTTTATAGCCTCACTACGTGGATTGTCCGATGTTAAAAAAATTTCGTCTGCCCAGCTAGCTACAGCAGCTCCCATATCATAACGCTTTTTGGGGTCTCTATCGCCGGCACATCCAAACAGCACCGCTAACTTACCGCTTGCAAATGGTTTCATAGCCTCGCAAAATTTTTCAAGCCCGTCTGCTGTATGTGCAAAATCGCGAATCACAGTAAACTCTCCGCTGTGTATCACTTCACTGCGACCGGCCACACCTTTTACTTTTCTTAAAGCATCCACTGCGGCATCATTAGAAATCCCTAACATTACACCTGCGCTTAGCACCGCCAATGCGTTTGAGACTGAATACTTGCCAGGTATGGCAAAATGTGCCTTAGTTTTGCTTTCTTTATTGCAGAATGTAAAATCCACCCCACTAGCATTATACACAATATCTTCAGCCGTAAAATCAGCATTTTGCCCCACTACAGAATAGCTGTAATTTGCCATGCATGCCGACTCTTGCAATAGTTTTTGTCCTGCTTCATCATCTGTGTTGAAAACACCTATATCACTTTGAGTAAACAATATTCTTTTCGCCTTGTAATACTCTTCCATTGTTCCGTGATAATCCAAATGATCTTGCGACAAGTTGGTAAATATCCCCAATGCAAACCTTAAACCGGACAATCTGCCTTGATCTAGCGCTTGGCTAGAAGCTTCCATCACCGCATGAGTGCATCCGGCTCTCACCATTCGATCAAGTAGCGCCGCCATATCAAAAGCTTCAGGTGTGGTGAACTTTGCCGGAATGAACACATCTGCAATTTCGTTACCATTTGTGCCGATAAGCCCACATTTAACGCCTGCTTTTTCCAGCATTTGCTTTAACATGCCGGACACTGTGGTTTTGCCGTTCGTACCACTTACCCCGATAAGTGTTAGTTTTTTTGCCGGGTTGTTAAAATAGTTTTGACATATAGCCGCATATGCACTGCGTGCATCTTTTACCACCACTTGATTTTCAATATTCGGCATCATTCGCTCTGTCACCACAAGGCCTGCACCCGCTTTTATGGCTGCACCCACATAATCGTGACCGTCTGTACTTTTACCTTTTATACACACAAACACTGCACCAAGGCTCACCTTTCGGCTATCTTGCGCCACCGTGCTTGCGTGTCCTTTTGGGAGCTCGCCGGTATATTCCACGCCGTGTAACAGCTTTTCATATTCCATATACCGCGCCTCCCCTTTACAGTTTATTCTACCACTCTGGTATTATCTTCCACTTCTAGGGTCACTGTGCTACCTTTAAACACCTGCGAGCCTGCCTCTAGGCTTTGAGTCCCTATTCTAGCCGCTTCATTATCGTCCGGAGCACCTGTTGTCAGCACATTCAGACCCACACTCTTTGCTAGCTCAATGGCATCTTCCGGCGTCCTACCCGAAAACGTTGGTACTGTAATCATCTCTTGCGGTATAGACACATCTGTATACAGCACCACTTTACCAGCATATGGTATTTCTGTATACGCTGCGGGGCTTTGGCCTACAACCACGTCTCCGTCGCCAATCACCTCATAATCAAGCTCTAAATCATTTAGCTGTTTTTGAGCTTCTTGTACGCTTTTTTCTGTAACTTTCGGTAGCTGAACCGTAGTACGTGCCAGCTCTGCATCAGTGTCGAACATTGCGCTATAACCCATAACTTGCAAGCTTTCAACCAACACATCACGCACATAGGGACCTACCAAACGTCCACCAAAGAAGTTGCCCATTGTAGTATCTTCCGGCTCATCAAGCGCCATCAATACTGCAATTTGCGGATCGTCTGCCGGTGCAAATCCCAAGAAAGAGGACACATACACCTGTGGTGCATCTTCAGGCAGTTCCGCCATAACATCCAGCTTTTGAGATGTTCCACTTTTTCCACCAATGCTATATCCGGCTTTATACACCCAGCTACCACTTGAAGAGTCTGTAACCAAATCTTCCAACGTCTGTGCTATTTGCGCTGATGTTTCTTCTGATATAACCTGACGTTTTGTGATTGGTTCATATTGTTTTACCACATTCCCATCTGCGTCCAGCTCTCTGTCCACAATATAAGGTTGCATCAAGTTTCCGCCATTTATTGCGGCACATACTGCTGTGATCATTTGCACCGCTGTATATTTATGGCTTTGACCAAAAGAACAACTGGCAAGCTCTACCGGTCCCATTTCATCTTGCTCATAAATCAAGTTTTCAATTGCTTGCAAGCTGGGCTCACCAGGCAGATCTATTCCTGTAGGCTCTGTGAAGCCAAAAGCTGTCAAATAATCGTACCATATGTCAACGCCCATTCCTGCAGCCATTTGTATGAACGACACATTGCAGCTTTCTATCAGCGCCGTGCTCAAGTCTATATCACCGTGCGCTGTAGGTGGATCTCCAGCGCAGCTCATCCAATAATCGGCAACTTGAGTCTGTGCTCCGCATGAAAACGGACTATCTAATGTATAAAGTCCTGAATCAAGAGCCGCCGCAGCTGTTATAACCTTAAACACGCTTCCCGGCTCATATGTATCGGCAAGTGCTTTATTACGCCATTGCAGAGTCCTCGCCTCACCTTGGGCCTGTATATATTCCTCGCTACCTTCCGTCATGGATTCAAGCATTTCTAAAGTATCTATATCCAGTATATCATACGGCTGGTTTGGATCGTAACTAGGATATACAGCAAGGCCTAAAATAGCGCCTGTGTTCACATCCATGGCAATGGCAAATCCACGCTTTTGAGCATTATTGGTTTCCACCGCATCACTCAAGTGTTTTTCAAGTATTTGCTGAATATCGCTATCCATTGTCAGAACAATACTATGCCCATCTTCTGCCGGATACACTGTACTCTCTTCTCCTGTGGCAATCTCGCCACCCCAGCTATCTCTCAATATTGTCATGCTGCCCGGTATTCCCGAAAGCACATCTTCATATTGACTCTCAATACCCTCAAGACCGTTGTTGTCATTTCCCACAAACCCTAAAACAGTAGAAGCCATTTGCTCATATGGGTAATAACGTTTTGTATCTTCGGTCAAGTAAACGCCTCTGAGATTATATACATCTACCGCCTCACGAATTGCATCAGCTTGGTTTTTTTCTACTTTACCTTGTACTTTATAATACATGCTTTCTTCGTTCGACAACTTCTCATACAACACTTCTTCATCAAGCTCAAGTATATTGGCAAACTCTCTTGCCGCCACCATGGCCGGGTCTTCACCTGTGTATTCACCGGATTCATCCATAATATTACTTTGGTTCAGCGCTTCCGGACTTGTTTCAACAGTCCACACTGTAGCACTTTGTGCCAGCAGTTTCATGTTGGCATCATATATATTTCCTCTTTGAGCCGGAATTTCTATACTTGCAAGTTGCTGCCTTGCCGCGAGAGACTCCCACTCAGATGCTTCGCTTACTTGTAGCTGAAATAGTTCATAAAAAAGCATAGTAGCGCCCACCACAAACGCAAACACCAGCACTATGCTGCGCAGCCACATTGGACGCTTTTCTTTTTTTTCATTATTTTTTTCAATATCGTGCTGATTATTCAAAATATCAGTCCTCCTGAATCAGATCACTTCACAAATCACTTTTCATATACCATTTCAGATTATGGTTGTATATATTCCCAAAAACTTAAAAATCCTGCTTTTGTATCATCAAAAAACTGTTCTATCGGATTTTTCTTCAGCTGTATTCCGTTGTTTTCATCCACTCTAAAATATGTCACTTGGCCACTGTTCATTCTTACAAGGCCCATGTCTGATGCACTTTTTTCAATATTTCTCACACTGCTTTTATTATCCATCTCAAAGCTTAAATAAGCATATAAAGCCTCTTCTTCAACCAGCTCTTTTTCCATTTGTGTGATTTGCGCTTGCAGTTCCGTCACTGTAGCCTGGGTATACAATACCGCACTTATCAAACCTACCAATACCATAGCGCAAAACAGCATGCGCATCATACGCATCAATTGCATTTTATGTTCGACATCTTTGCGGCTTACTGTCGAAACTTTTATTACTTTAGATTTTTTCACCTTGGGCGCAAAATGTTCTAAATCGTATGCAACTTGTGCCATGCCAACACACCCTTTCCCTCATTCGTTACAATATTTATACTTTTTCAATCACACGTAGCTTAGCGCTACGGCTCCGTTTGTTGTTTTCCAGTTCTTCTTGCGTGGCCACCATCGGGTTTTTGCCTACCAGTTTTCCCATCGCCTGACCACCACACACGCATATAGGCAAATCTCTGGGACATGTGCATGCAGTACACCACTGCCTAAACTGCTGTTTCACCATTCTATCTTCCAGCGAATGAAAACTAATCACTGCCATGCGTCCTTTTGGGTTCAGCATTTCGAACAAGCTTTTCATCGCCGATTCTAAAACATCCAGTTCTTCATTTACCGCAATACGCAAGGCTTGAAAACTTTTTCTTGCCGGATTTTTAGCACTTCGCCTTCTTTTAGGTGGCAAGGCAGATAAAATAACCTCTGCCAGTTGAGCCGTTGTCACAATAGGATTTTCCTGTCTTTGCAACACTATCTTTCCCGCAATTTGCCACGCGTCTTTTTCTTCACCGTATTTTCGCAATATATCGGCCAACTCTTCCCTGGACAGTTCCGCCACCATGTCTGCGGCACTGCGCCCGCTTTGGCTCATGCGCATATCTAGCGGCGCATCATCATGGTAGGAAAAGCCCCTTTGCCTTGTGTCCAATTGGTGAGACGAGACACCCAAATCAAGCAAAACTCCATCTATTTTTTGAACACCACGTTTTTCAAGCTCTTCTTTCGCATATTGAAAGTTTGCCTTTATCACCTCGGCAGGAAGGCCCCCAAGCCTTTCTTTTGCAATCTTCACAGCATCCGGGTCTTGATCGAACGCATACAGCATTCCATCTTTCAGACATTTCGCAATTTCTTTTGAATGTCCCGCCCCACCTGCTGTGCCGTCAACATAAATACCATTCGGCTTTATATCCAGCGCCTCTAGGCACTCGTTTAGCATCACAGACTTATGAGAAAATTCCATTAAAAATCAAGCTCCTCCATGGCCGTCACAAAAGATTCGTCCGAAAACATCTCTGTGCGTTTTTCCCAGGCTTCGGCATCCCAAATTTCTGCGTGTTTGCCAACACCTATGATTATTACATCTTTTTGCAGCGATGCATGTTTACGTAAATTCATTGGCACCAAAATTCTTCCTTGCTTGTCCGGATTTGCCGGCGCCGCACCTGAATATAAAAGCCTCTGCATGTCTCTACTTTTTACCACGCTTTTTTCTAACAATAGGTCCGATATCCGTTTCCACTCCGTCTGTGGGAACGCCACAAGGCAATCATCCAGCCATCTTGTTATGATAAACTCACCACTCATCTCTTCACGAAACTTAGCTGGGAAGTTCAGCCGGCCTTTTTCGTCCAGCACACACCGATGTTCACCAATGAACATTAGCCTCCCCACCTTTCCTCTTTTTCACATTGTGGTTGAAATTACCTACTTTTACCCACTTTTACCCACGTTTCATATATTATATCAATAAAACACATAAAAATCAAGTAATTTCCATACTTTTATGTTTTATTTTTCATCATTTTATCGTTATTTTTCTATTTTTAATATACCTGTAACAATTTCGTGGGTAATATGCAGTATTTTTGCCTAAAATCCACTTTCTGATAAACAAATAAAGCCAAAACACATGTTTTACGCTGTGTTTTGGCTTTATTTTCATAGTGATTTTTCAGACATGTTATGTCTTTTACCGTTTTTTCATATTTCTGCCATTTTTCTGTAACTTGCCTTTATGCATCGACACAGTATACAATGTATACATAGCAATGCATAAAAATCTGAGTATATATCATTGCCACGGAGGTTATTATTATGGCTCTAACACGTAAAGTTTCTGTTATGATTGCCGTTTTTATTTTCATTTTCATCTTGGCCGGATGCGGTTCTAGTTCTGATGATGTAATTTCTCAAACCGCCGCTTATGACATGGCTACAGAAGCTGCTGTCACACCCGAAAGCAGTATGAGTTACGAAGAAGACGCCATGTCAGCTGGCACAGGTGGTTCTGCTTTGAACACACCTACTGACGGCAGGCAAATCACTTTTAGCTCGCATGTATACATGGAAACTTCAGAGTTCGAATCATCTCAACAAACACTTACCGAGCTTTTGCAAAAACACAATGCCTATATTGATTACACTGATATTTACAGTGATGTGCGAGACTCGCGAAACGCCTATTACAGCATCAAAGTTCCCGCCGCCTCTTATTCTGATTTCTTGGCAGATTTGAACGATGTTGGGCAAATTTTAAACCTTAGTGAACAAAGCGAAGACCTCACATCACAGGTTATTGATGTAGAAGCAAGACTTGAAAGTTTAGAAAGGCAAGAAGCACGATTGTTGGCACTACTGGATGAGACGGGCGAGCTTTCTGATTTAATACTCATCCAAGATCAGCTGGCCCAAGTGCAGTATGAGATCGAGTCCTACCTTGGCCAGCAACGAGCTTTACAAGGCCTTATATCTTATTCAACCATATCAATAGATATCGCCGAGGTGAAACAGCTTAGCGACGTGCCACAAGAAGACACCTACTTTTCACAGCTAGCCAGTACATTCCAAGACAGTCTTTATTTCACAGTAGAGTTTTTCCAAGATCTTAGCCTAATGCTTATTCGGCTAATGCCACTATGGATTCTTATGCTAGCAGTGCTTATAATTGTGTTTATCATTGTGCGTGTAAATCGTAAAAAGCGTAAGAACAAGCCCACGCCTCCTCCTCCGACCTTCTACCCACAAAACAATCCTCAGGCTCAGTTTTACCAAACACCGCCTGTAAACACGCCTGTTTCCTATCCTGCGCCTGCATCAATCCAGACCGAAAACACTCCAGTAGACGCTACTGATAGCTTGGAATCCGCCATCGACGACGAATCCCCGGAAACTGACGAAACATCTGAAAACAACACTTCAGTTTAGCCTAATTTTCAAGTTGTAGTTATCACAGAACATATAAAAACCCTCTGATGAAAGATGGCAAAATCATCAATCATTAGAGGGTCTTTAATTTGCTATAATTTATCCGTTTGCTTTCTCTTTTTGGCGCACAGTACTGCGTATGTTTTTTACTTCTGAATAGCTTTTCATCAGCTGTTCTTCCGTTTGACGAAGCATGTTTTCACAATAATTTGTCACGCTAGTGCGCATTTCTTTTGCATTTTGTTGGGCACTTTGCATGATTTCTGTTGCACGTTGCTGACTTTGCTTTACCACAGCTTGCTCGCTAACAATAATGCGTGCACGCTCTTCTGCTTTTTTCACAATACCATCTGCTTCAGCGCGAGCGCCCTCCACAATGTCTGCCCTATCCTTAACAATAGCCTTTGCTTGGCGTATTTCCGTGGGCAAATTAAGGCGGATATCGTCAATAATATCACGCAGCTTGTCCACATCGACCATACGCTTTCCGGTAAGCGGCACAGTAAAGGCATCTTCTAAATTTTCATCCATCAAATCCAGCAAATCATCAATATTCATATTACGTCTCCTTACTTGGCTTCAGCCGTTGCCAAATTTCTTCTTCAAGTTCTTTTGGTACAAAATTTGATATTTCACGTCCATACATTGCAACTTCTCTTACCACACTGGAAGAAAGATACATATACTGCATGTCCGTGTTGATAAACAACGTTTCCATGTCCGGGTTCAGCTTGTTATTAATAAGCGCCATTTGAAACTCATATTCAAAATCCGTCACCGCGCGCAAACCCTTCACCAGACATCTTGCACCTTTAAGCTTTGCATATTCCGCTACCAAGCCGTCATATTGGTCAACCTTAACATTCGGCAAGTTTTTCGTCACTTTTTTCAGCATTGCTACACGTTCGTCCGCTGTAAATGCATAGTTTTTTTGCGAGTTTTTCAGCACCACCACAATTACTTCATCGAACAAATCCGCACTGCGCTGAACAATATTTAAATGTCCTAATGTCACCGGATCATAACTTCCCGGGCACAGTGCCACACGTTTTTCTGAGTTTTTCATTTATCCCTCATCTTTATCAATAATATATCGGCTCACCTTAACTGTACCGTATTTATATTGTTTTTTAAGGCACAAGCCACCTATTTCACTGGGAAACTCCAGTTTTGCATCACTTTCACATATTACTTCGGCTCTTTTTGCGCATATAAGCGCCACTTCCGGGAGTTTATCAGGCAAAAAACCACTGTCGTATGGCGGATCAAGCAAAATAAGATCATACCGCTCACTTGTCGTAGCTAAAAACCTAATCGCATCAGTTTTCACCATCTGTGCCTTGTCCGAAAGACCGGTGTTTTCTACGTTTTTGCGTAGTATGTCATGTGCTTTTGCATCATTTTCCACAAATGTACAATGCGCAGCGCCACGACTGAGTGCCTCAAGTCCTAGCTGTCCGCTTCCTGCAAACAAATCCAGCACACGTGCGCCCGGCACCCAAAACTGCACCGCGCTAAACACGCCCTCTTTCACCCGTTCCAAAGTAGGCCGGGTATGCTCTCCATCTAATGTTACCAGTTGCTTGCCACGTGCCGAACCCGATATAATGCGCACAGCTTCACCCCTTTGGCGCTACTGTTTTTGTTTTAATTTCTGTTTTTATTATGCGTCCGCTTTTGTTTTTTGTCAAGAAAACAAAAACATTTCCCTTATATATCTTTTACTTTTTTCGTATTTTTCTTTCATTTTCCTTGACATTTATCTCATCGTGAGATATAATATCGATGTTGTGTAAAGTAAATTGCTTTACAGATTTTTGAAAGAGAGGTGCTTTTAATGATAAAAAACTTAGACCTTTCTTATTTGATTGACTTCTACGGCGATGTGCTGACCGCAAAGCAACTTGATATCATCACACAATATTACAACGATGATTTATCTTTATCTGAAATAGCCGAGAACTTTGGTATAACACGTCAAGGTGTTCGCGACTCTATAAAGCGTGGCGAGACAATTTTGCTCGATTTGGAAGAAAAAATTGGGTTTGCAGCATACAGTCAACATGTTCAAGAAAACCTTGCAAAGCTTGAAGCTTTAGCCAAAACCATCGAACAGCGAAATAATTTCGGGTTTAATAAAGATGACGAAATCGCCAAAAGTACCACTGATATAATTGACATAATTCAGTCTTTCACCGACTGATTTCACTATAATTCACTACACCTAAGGGGGCATACAACGTGGCATTTGAATCTTTGAGCGATAAACTGAACCAAGTGTTCAAAAAACTTCGCGGCAAAGGCAAACTATCTGAAGCCGATATCAAAACCGCCATGCGTGAAGTTCGCATTGCTCTTTTGGAGGCTGACGTCAACATCAAGGTTGCCAAAGAATTTATAAAACGCGTCTCGGAACGCTCTGTCGGCTCCGAGGTTATGGACAGCCTTACTCCGGCTCAGCAGGTTATCAAAATTGTAAATGAAGAACTCACCACTTTAATGGGTGGAGAAAATGAATACATCCACATCAAATCTACCCCACCCACTGTTTTAATGATGTGTGGTCTACAAGGTAGCGGTAAAACCACGCACACCGCCAAGCTTGCAAAGTTTTTCATAAAGCAAGGTCACAGACCCTTGCTGGTAGCTTGTGATATTTACAGGCCTGCAGCCATCGACCAGCTGCATGTAGTAGGCCAGCAAGCCGGCGCTCCTGTATACACCCTGCCCGGCGAAAAACCTGAAAACATAGCCAAACATGCACTTTCTTACGCAAAAGATCACGGAAATGACATTGTTATTGTCGATACCGCCGGTCGCTTGCACGTGGATGAAGAACTAATGGGTGAGCTTCGTCGCATCAAAGAAAGCGTATCTGTAGACGAAACATTGCTGGTTATTGACGCCATGGTAGGTCAAGATGCTGTCAATGTGGCCAAGGCCTTTTCTGATGACATCGGCTTGAACGGCGTTATCTTGACAAAGCTTGACGGCGATACTCGTGGTGGCGCTGCTTTATCTGTAAGAGAAGTCACCGGCCAGCCCATAAAGTTTGTAGGTGTGGGCGAAAAAATCGATGATCTTGAAGCTTTCCATCCGGAGCGTATGGCCGGCCGTATCTTAGGCATGGGCGACGTGCTAAGCTTGATTGAAAAAGCACAAAGCGCTACCGACATGAAGGAAGCAGAGCGCACTGCCCAACGTATGCTGGATAACAAGTTTGACATGAACGACTTACTTAGCCAGCTGGATCAAATGAAAAAAATGGGTGGTGTTGGCGCCATGATGGCCATGATGCCCGGTGGCGGCGCAGGTGCCGATGTAGATGAGCGCATGTTTGTGCGCATTGAAGCCATCATCCAAAGTATGACAAAAGCCGAACGCGAAAAGCCAAAACTTATCGACCCAAAACGCAAGCGTCGCATTGCCGCCGGTAGCGGAACCAGGGTAGAGGATATCAACCGTCTTTTGAAGATGTATGAACAAACATCTAAAATGATGAAACAGTTTAAGCGCAATCCCAAGAAGATGATGCGTATGGCGCGCGGTATGGGCATGGGCGGATTTTAACCCCACTTAATAAACGATAATTTCGGAAAACCCGTTATTATATAAATCAACCAATGAAAGGGCACACAAACATCCCTTTCTTTAAAAACTCGGAGGTATGACAAATGGCAGTAAAAATCAGATTGCGTCGCATGGGCTCCAAAAAGGCTCCTTTCTACCGCATCGTAGTGGCGGATTCACGTTTCCCTCGTGATGGACGTTTCATCGAAGAATTGGGTTACTATGATCCCACCAAAAATCCTTCTATTATCGAAGTAGATGCAGAAAAAGCAAAAAAATGGATTTCCAACGGCGCTCAACCCACAGACACCGTGCGTTCTTTGCTAAAGAAAAAATCGGTTCTGTAAGAAAATTTTTGCTCACATCGGCACGCTCGTCCCTTTCCTTGGACGAGCTCCCTGAAAGGAGAAGCAACAATGCAAGATGTGCTGATTGCAATGGCAAAAGGGCTGGTAAGTGACCCTGATGCCGTGCAGGTAACTGTGGATGAATCAAACCCCAGAGAAATAGTATTCCATCTGATTGTGGCAGAAGATGATAAGGGTAGAGTAATTGGTCAAAAAGGTAGTAAAGCACGCGC
>CAYIZZ010000032.1:0-20024 GCA_964367945.1 uncultured Oscillospiraceae bacterium
GCGCAGACCATGTGGCGCAGATAATCACGTTTGGTACCATGGCGGCAAGGGCAGCTATTCGCGATGTGGGCAGGGTAATGGCAATTCCGTACCAGCGGGTAGATACTGTGGCTAAAATGGTGCCTATGGAACTAAAAATGACACTGAATAAAGCACTTTCGGTATCAAAACCACTACTGGCCGAGGTACAAAATGACCCACAGATAAAAGAGCTGATAGATGTGGCAATGGCGCTGGAAGGTATGCCGCGTAACGCCTCCACACATGCGGCTGGCGTAGTGATAACCCCAAGCCCTGTGGACACGTATGTGCCGCTGGCTGTGAATAACGACGCTGTGGTTACACAGTTCACCATGGGTGTTATTGAAGAGCTGGGCCTATTGAAGATGGACTTTTTGGGTTTGCGCACATTGACGGTTATCTCGGACGCCGAAAAAATGATAAAAAAGCACACACCAAACTTTTCAATAGATGATATTTCTTATTCGGACGAAGCTGTGTATAAACTATTGTCCACCGGTGAAACGGACGGCATATTCCAGCTGGAAAGCGCCGGCATGCGACGCACTCTCACCGGTCTTAAACCACAAAACTTTGAAGACATAATTGCGCTTATTTCGCTATACAGGCCCGGTCCGATGGACTCTATTCCTACATATATACACAACCGTCATCATCCAAAAGACGTGAGATATAAAACAGAAAAGCTAGCGCCTATACTGGACGTAACATACGGCTGTATTGTATATCAAGAGCAAGTAATGCAAATTTGCCGTCAGCTGGCAGGATTCAGCTATGGTCAGGCAGACCTTGTTCGGCGTGCAATGAGTAAGAAAAAACACGATGTAATGGAAAAAGAAAGGGTACATTTTGTGCACGGAAACACCACACCCGGCGCGGAATGTAAAGGCTGTGTGGCGAATGGTGTGCCGGAAAATGTGGCAAATGCGCTTTTTGATGAGCTTGCCGGATTTGCATCTTATGCATTTAACAAAAGTCATGCTGCAGCATATGCCATGGTTGCCTACCAAACAGCATGGCTGAAACAATATTATAAAAAAGAGTTTATGGCGGCGCTGTTGACCAGTGTTTTGGACTCCACAGACAAAATCATTGGCTATATAGGCGAGTGCCGAAGGCTAGACATCGATGTACTGCCTCCTGATATCAACGAAAGCGATGTCACATTCACGGTGGAAGACGGAAATGTACGCTATGGTCTTTTAGCCCTAAAAAACGTGGGAAGAAATCTCATAGACACAGTGGTGTCTCGACGTAAAGAAGGCGGAGAGTATCTGGCGCTTTATGACTTTTGCCTGCGATTGGGCGGCACAGAGGTAAATCGTAGGGCAGTGGAAAGCTTTATAAAGAGTGGTGCATTTGACAAGATAGAAAAAAACAGGCACGCCATGATACTGTCGGTGGAAGGTATCTTGAAAAGTGTGGAGCAAGACCGTCGCAAAAACTTGGCAGGGCAAGTAAGCTTGTTTGACACACTGGCAGAAAGTGGCAACGGACCTGATATAAACACATACCAAATGCCAAAAGTGGACGAGTACCCAAAAACTATACTGTTACAACAAGAAAAAGAAGTCAGTGGACTGTTCTTGTCAGGACATCCGCTACAAGCATATAGTGAGGTTATCGACAAAATTGCCACTGATACTATAGGCGAGATTTTGGCAAGGGAAGAAAACCAAGACGAGCGCAAGGTTGTTTTGGTGTGCACTATTGTTGCAATAAAATTTTACACTACAAAATCAAACGATAATATGGCTTTTATCACTGTGGAGGACCTGGGTGGCACCATGGAAGGACTGGTGTTTCCTAAAGTGCTTATGGATGCAGGAGTGGCCGTGCAAGAAAACGCCGTGGTGATTTTACACGGAAGGCTAAGCGCCAAGGAAGAGGAAGCACCAAAAATCATATGCGATAAAGTAAGTGATATTGCCTCTGCAAATCCAAACCGCATAAAAGTAGAGTCAACAAACAAGGCCAAGCACGGGCTATATTTAAAGATATCTTCAAAAGACAGCGAGGAATACCATCAAGTAGAAAAATTGTTACAGGTTTTTGAAGGTGATTGGCCTGTGTATATGCGGTTTGTTGATACCGGCGTAATGGTTCGAGCACCGCATAATATGTGGACAATTAATAGCAAAAACTTACTAACAGAAATGCGTGATTTGTTGGGTGAAGGAAATGTAGCTGTAAGATGAAAATGAAAATATTTGTTAAAAGTATATAAAATTTTCATCTATCTTAGCAAAGTACTTGTAAAATCAAAGAAAAGAAGTTATAATTCATTATAGTGGTGTAGGTATTTTTCAAAATATGAAATTAAGCATGTAAATTAAAATTGGAGTGCATCATTATGAGTGAATCAGCAGTAAAAAGAATTGGTGTTTTGACAAGTGGTGGAGATGCTCCGGGTATGAATGCAGCCATTCGTGCAGTGGTGCGTACAGCTCTGAGTAAAAATATCCATGTATTTGGTATTCGTCATGGATACAATGGTCTTTTGACAGATGATATTGAAGAGATGAATATCCGTAGTGTTTCAGAGATCATCCACAGAGGTGGTACAATTTTATGTACAGCTCGTAGTCCTGAATTTTTGACATTACAAGGCCAGCAAACAGCTGCTGCAAACTGCCGCAAACATAAACTAGATGCTGTGGTGGTTATTGGTGGCGATGGCTCCTTCCGTGGCGCAAGAGATCTTTCGGCACAGGATATACCTTGTGTGTGTATTCCGGGTACTATAGACAATGATATTGCCTGCACCGAATATACCATTGGCTATGATACTGCCATGAATACTGCTATTGAAATGATCGATAAATTGCGTGACACCACACAAAGTCATGAGAGATGCAGTATAGTGGAAGTTATGGGTCGTAACGCAGGCTATATAGCCGCAAATACCGGTATTGCCGTGGGTGCGTTTGCAATATTACTGCCCGAGCAAGAAACAAATGTTGATGACATAGTAAAGAAAATGAAGTTCTCTAAAAAAATAGGCAAAAAACACTTTATTATTATCACAGCAGAAGGTTGCGGAGACTCGCATAAACTCGCCGAGGAATTGGAAGCAAAAACAGGCATTGAAAGTCGTTCCACCATTTTAGGTCATGTGCAGCGTGGCGGTAGCCCGACAGAGCGTGATCGTGTGGCAGCTACACGTTTTGGCTACCAGGCAGTGGATCTTTTAGCAAAAGGCATTACCGATAGAGTAATCGCACTTAAAGAAGATGAGCTGGTAGATTATGATATTAAAGAAGCATTGGAAATGAAGAAAAATCTTGACCTCAGCTTGCTGGATATCAATAATGTGCTTTCTGTATAATTTTTTTCGGTAATAAATATATTTTATCCCCGATCTTCGGTGGCAGTATACCGAAGATTGGGGGTTTTTTATCAAGTCAAACAAAATACCGTATATAAACTATGATGATATAAAAATAGGGAGATTTACAGCTTGAAAAATATGGAAAAAATGGTAAAAGAACTACGTGCAAAAATAAATCATCATAACAAACTTTATTATGTGCAAGACACTCCGGAAATTTCAGACTATGAATATGATGCTTTGATGCAAGAACTGAAAGGACTGGAAAAAGCACACCCAGAGCTGGTCACGATTGACTCTCCCACACAAAAAGTGGGTGGTGCGCCGACAGGACGCTTCAATAAAGTGCGCCATAGCGTAAAAATGGAAAGCCTACAGGATGCGTTCAGCGAGGCAGAATTACTTGATTTTGATAGACGAATAAAGGAAGAGTTTCCAAATGCTACTTATGTAGTTGAAGTGAAAATCGACGGTTTATCTGTAAATTTAGTATATGAAAACGGACAATTTATCCAAGGTGCCACCCGTGGCGATGGAAGCGTGGGGGAAGATGTCACAGCAAACATCACCACCATTAAAGATTTACCTAAAAGTTTAAAAACCTCGGCCACCACGTTGGAAGTTCGTGGTGAGGTATATATGCCACGAAAAGCATTTGATGACTTGGTGAAAAAGCAGGAGGAACTGGGTAAGAAACTACCTAAAAATCCACGTAACGCCGCCGCCGGTAGCCTTCGACAAAAAGACGCTGCGGTAACTGCACAGCGTGGACTGTCACTATTTGTTTTCAACGTGCAACGCATAGAAGGTGAAACATATTCCAGCCACAAAGAAAGCCTTGATGCACTTTTAAAAATGGGCCTTCCAACAAGTCCACGATACAACGTGTTTTCTAGCATTACGGATGTACTAAAAGAAATTAAAGACATAGGAAATATGCGATATGAGTTCCCTTTTGATATAGATGGAGCAGTTGTAAAGGTAAACGACTTTACTCAACGTGAATCTTTGGGAAGTACAAGTAAATATCCACGTTGGGCCATTGCTTTTAAGTATCCACCCGAAGAAAAAGAAAGTGTACTTTTAGATATTGTGATATCGGTAGGCAGAACAGGTGTGTTGACACCAACAGCGGTGTTTGAACCAATATTGTTGGCCGGAAGCACTGTTGCTCGTGCAGCGTTACACAATGAAGATCGCATAAATGAGCTGGATATTAGAATAGGCGATACGATATGTGTGAGAAAAGCCGGAGATATTATACCTGAAGTGGTTCGGGTGGTTTCACATGCGGAAAATAGCATGCCGTATATCATGCCCACACATTGTCCGTCTTGCGGTGAAGAGGTTGTTCGGCCGGATGGTGAGGCGGCGCTGAGGTGCCAAAACCCCACATGTCCTGCACAGTCGTTACAGCATATCATCCATTTTGCCTCCAGAGGTGCAATGGATATAGAAGGCCTCGGCGAGTCGGTGTGTACTCAGCTGGTAGAAAAAGGCCTGGTGACAAATGTGGCAGATTTATATAGCCTTGAAAAAGATGGGTTGTTTCAGCTGAATAATTTCAAGGATAAATCGGTGAACAACTTGCTTACAGCGCTGGAAAACTCCAAGGAAAAGGGCTTAGATAAGCTGATTTTTGCACTAGGTATAAGGAATATAGGCGAGTCTGCAGCTTTGCTTTTAGCCGAGAGATTCTCTGACATGGATACTTTGCTTTCTGCTACCAAAGAAGACATTTTAGCTATTGATGGATTTGGCGAAGTGATGGCTGATAGCCTGCTGGCGTTTTTTAGCAAGGAGTCAACAAAAAAACTACTGGATAGCTTGAAAACATCCGGAGTAAAGATGAGCCATAGTACCGTAGTGCAAGATAATATTTTAGCAGGACATAGCTTTGTTATAACCGGCACACTGCCAAGCTTGTCACGCAGTGAAGCTCAGGCACTGGTAGTGCAAAACGGTGGTAAAGTTACCAGTAGTGTCAGCAAAAAAACAAGCTATCTAATAGCAGGAGAATCAGCCGGTAGCAAGCTGGAAAAAGCACAAACTTTGCAAATTCCCGTATTAGATGAAGATGCTTTTTTGCAAATGATACAAAGCAAATAAAACAATATATATTTTTATCAGACTAAAACAAGACAAAAACAATAACTTTGATTGTGTTGCATATCATATAATATTCTTTGTTTTAGGTGTTTTTTGCTTGTGAAGTGCACGTGGTAATGATATAATATATGTGGTATATTTTATAGACGTGTTTTTTAATGCACGATGCTAGCTGAGACATAAGCTTAAATAATATCACAGCACAAAAATATAATCGACAACGTTTCAAAAACTTGTCGCAAAAAGGAGCAAAACAATGGATGGATTTGATTCTCATAGCTTGGGTGGAAGCTTACAAATTTCAACAGAAGTGATCGAAAAAATCGCTAGTTTCGCCGCTATGGAAGTTAGCGGTGTATTGGAAGTGAAAGCAAATAACGAAGGCGCAAAATCCATTTTGGATAAAATCACTCAGCCAAAAGCTGTGATGGTGGAGCTAAAAAGTGATGTTGCCGATATTAGCGTTTCTTTGATGGTAGAATACGGTGCAAAAATTCCTGATTTAAGCGAGCAGGTACAAAAGAATGTGAAAGACTCTGTGCAAAATATGACAGGTATTACCGTGGCACGTGTAGATGTGATAGTATCAGGTTTAGGAAAACCAAGTGTAGAAGAATAATCCGATTTAATATTTGATATTACGATAAAAGTTTAACAACGGGGAAATGCAATGAACAGACGTAAAGCACGTGAGAATGCTTTTTTAACCATGTTTTCCATCTCGTTTGGAGAAGAGATAAGCGATGCAGTGCAGCTGGCCAGAGAAGAAAGACAAGAGTTTGCTGTGGATGCTTTTGGTGAAAATTTGCTTAATATGTACAGTGAGCATACTGAGGAAATTGAAAATACAATTTCTGAAAAATTGAAGGGTTGGCAGTTGAACCGTCTGCCTAAGGTTAGCTCAGCTATATTACGCTTGGCTGTGGCCGAGATGCTGTATGGCAAAGATGATATGGACAGTATTATAATTAACGAAGCGGTGGAGCTGGCTAAAAAGTTCGGTGATGAGTCTGATTATCAGTTTATCAATGGTGTTTTAGGTAGCGTTTCTCGTGAAAACAATAGCAAGACAGATGATAATGAAGTGACTAATAACGACGAGGTGTAAGATGCTTAGCCTTGGCATAGATACCAGCAATTATGCAACCTCTTTAGCGGTGGTGGACATATCCCGCAAAGAGGTTGTTTGTGCAGGTAAGAGGTTTTTACCGGTGAAATCCGGACAAATGGGACTAAGGCAAAGTGACGCTGTGTTTCATCACACTCAGGCGTTGCCTTTATTGTTTGAAGAGCTTGAAAACGAATGCGACTTCACAAAAATAAAAACAGTGGGTGTTTCGGCAAAGCCACGAGACAAGGAAGGCTCATACATGCCGTGTTTTTTATCAGGCGTGTCTTTTGCCACAGCGTTTGCAGGCGCACTTGGCACAAAACCTATCCTTACCACACACCAGCAAGGACATTTAGCTGCAGCCATTTTAGGCAGTGGTGAAGATACGCTGCAAAACCGCGATATATTGTTTTTTCATCTTTCGGGAGGAACCACCGAATGGATGATAACACGTGGTTTTAACGTGGTTTCTACCATGGGTGGAACATTGGATTTATATGCAGGTCAGGCAGTAGATCGGTTGGGTGTGCAGCTGGGATTTAACTTTCCCGCCGGCCAAGATGTTTCAAATCTGGCTGAAACTTGCAATGAAGATATCTCACCGAAAGTAACGGTAAAAGGATACGATTGTCACCTGTCAGGCTTACAAAATCAGTATGAAGCGCTACTAAAAAAAGGATACGATCCGTCTTATGTAGCAAAATACAGCCTGGTTTATTTAGCTAAAACGATGTCACAGATTATTACTAACTTGCGGAAAAATTGCGGTGAAATGCCTGTTTTATGTGCCGGTGGTGTAATGGCAAGTAGTGTTATTCGAGGGTATTTGTCACAGCATTGTGATGATATTTATTTTGCACCTCCTGCTTATTCGGCAGATAACGCCATGGGCGTTGCTTTGATTGCAGCTTTAGCACAGTAGTATAGATAAACTAATGCTATCTTAGGGAGAAAATACATGGCTGATGTGATTTCAGTATCTGCTTTAAATAAATATGTGAAATCAGTGCTGGAAAGCGATGTGGTGTTATGCGACATTGCTATTGTGGGCGAAATCAACAATTTTGTGCAAAATTCTAAGACAGGACATTGTTATTTCAGCCTTAAAGATGAAAAAGCAGGCATAAAGGCAGTGATGTTTCGAGGCAATGCACAACGGCTTGCTTTCACTCCAAAAAATGGCATGCGTGTTATTGCAAGAGGACGCATCACACTATATGAACGAGACGGAAGCTTTCAAATCAACGTGGAGTTTTTATTTCCCGACGGTGAAGGAAGTGCACATTTAGCCTTTGAAGAGCTGAAAAATCGCCTACAAAAAGAAGGCCTTTTTGAAGCACAGCATAAAAAACCTTTACCAGAATGGCCAAAGTGTATCGGTCTTGTCACGTCGAAAACAGGCGCGGCATTACAAGATATTTTACGTGTTGCTACAAACAGATGCCCGATGGCACGTTTCATTTTAGCGCCGGCATCTGTTCAAGGCGAGCGTGCTGTGCCGGAAATTGTAGATGGTATTTTACGTCTCGATGCAGACGACGAGGTGGATTTGATAATTGTTGCACGTGGCGGTGGCTCCAGCGAAGATTTATGGGTGTTCAACGATGAAGCTATTGCACGGGCGGCTTTTTTGTGTGATACTCCAATAATATCTGCTATCGGACACGAAATAGACTACACCATTTTAGATTTTGTGGCCGACTTGCGCGCGCCAACACCGTCTGCCGCCGCCGAAATGGCTCTGCCTGATGTATGGGAAGCCAGACGCAGAATATTGCATATTGGAATGAATATTACAGATAATATACATTTTTTGATGGAATCATGGTATAATAAATATAGTCAATCATGTGCGAATTTAGCACTTTACCACCCGGCAAAAACCATAAAACAAACACAAAAAGAATTAGCTCGGATTTCACAACAAATTAAAGCGATAAATCGAAATATATTCCATAATACACAGGAAAGATTTAAGGCGAATATAGCATTGGCAGGCGGGCTAAATCCCTACAATGTAATGGCTCGTGGATACGGTGTTGTGATGCAAAATGGGAAGTCGATACATAGTGTTGCACAAGCGGATAAAAATACTGAGCTAAATGTGTGCTTAAAAGATGGTGTGCTGGTATGTGATGTGAAAGAAAAAAAAGAAGGGCAGGTGCCTGTTTGAAATGAAATCTGATATGAGCACGGTGGAAGCTTCAATTGAAAAACTTGAAGATATATTGAAGGCGATGTCAGGCGATGATGTTTCCTTGGAAGACAGTATTTCTTACTACGCTAAGGCAGCAAAACTGATAGAAGAAACAGGAAAAAGCCTTGCAAAAGCACAAGTTAAAATCACGGAAATTGACGATAAAATGGAACAACTGAGGTTACAAGATGATATTTGATGCCTTGCACGAGCAGTATAGATCTAGCTGCGAAGAGGTTTTAAACACAGTATGTGAACAGTATTTTATGCAAAACTCGCAAGTGTCTAAGGCTGCAGAATATGCGTTGATGAATGGCGGAAAACGTGTGCGCGGTGTGCTGGTATTAGCCGTGTGTGATATGCTTGGCGGTGATATAAACACCGCAAAAGAAACTGCCGCCGCAATAGAGATGATACATGCTTTTTCACTTGTTCACGATGATTTACCTTGCATGGATGACGATGATATGCGTCGTGGCAAGCCGTCGTGCCATATTGCATTTGGAGAAAATACAGCCCTTTTAGCCGGCGATCTTTTGTCTATTGGCGCTTTTGAAGTGTTGGCAAATGCTTCAAATCTCTCTCCAAGCCAAAAATGTTCAGCCGTTTCAGTTTTAGCAAAGGCGGCAGGTGCTAAAGGGATGATTTACGGGCAAGAGCTAGACTTGGAAAACGAAAACAAACAAGCCGATGCTATGGTTTTGCGAGACATTCAGCGGTATAAAACAGGTGCGCTTATCGTAGCTGCCGCACATTTAGGCGTTGTTTGCGCAGGCAAAAATGTTGACAACCACGCTGATGTGACCACTTATGCCGAGAATCTTGGGCTGGTGTTCCAGATGGTGGACGATATTTTAGACGTGTGTGCATCACAAGAAGAACTGGGCAAGCCTATTGGTAGCGACGAAAAGCAAGGCAAGCATACTATGGTGCGTGTGTATGGCATAGAAAAAACACGTGAAATGGCTGAAGATCTAACAAATGAAGCTGTACAATTTTTAAATACCACATATTCTGAAAAATCATTATTTTTATCGGAATATGCACAAAATTTGTTAAAACGAGCATTTTAATAAAATCGTAATACTATAGTTCACGATGGTGAAGACAAAAATATCCCTTTTAGCAGGAAGGAATTTACAATGACATTCACTTGGAAAGATATCTTTTTTAATAATTATTTAATTATGGTGTCGGTTATTTCTTGGGTGGCAGCGCAAATTTTAAAAACCATCACTGAAGTTGTGGTAAATAGAAAATTATCATTTGAAAGACTGTGGGGTTCTGGTGGAATGCCCAGCTCACATTCCTCGCTGGTATGTGCATTGTTTATAGGTGCCGCTAAACAATATGGAACATCCTCGCCAATATTTGCAATAGCCCTTGTTTTTGCGTTGGTTGTGATGTATGACGCCATGGGTGTGCGACTGGAAACCGGAAAGCAAGCACGCCTTATCAACTTAATTATCAAAGACTTTTTAAGCGATACGCATGAAATGAGCAACGAGAAAAAGCTAAAAGAACTGGTAGGGCACACACCTTTACAGGTGCTTGGCGGTGCATTGCTGGGCGTGGTCATTGCGTTGCTTGTTCCTGCTTTTTAACTTATAAATATTTGAAATTACACCTACATTTTATTAGTTGTTGATAGGAGTTACAACGTGTATGGAATATGCACTTTTAAAAAATATCAAATCTCCGTCTGATTTGTGTAAATTGAAGCCGAATGAACTTGAAAACCTGTGCGAAGAAATCCGAAGCTTTTTGATAGACAGTGTATCAAAAACCGGCGGACATCTTTCGTCAAATTTAGGTGTCATCGAGCTGACTGTAGCCTTACACAGGTGTTTGAACTCACCAAAAGACGTTATTTTGTTTGACGTCGGACACCAGTCTTATACACATAAATTGCTAACGGGCCGCATGGATGAATTTTCAAAATTAAGGCAAGCCGGCGGTTTGTCTGGCTTTCCTTGTGTTGCCGAGAGCGAACACGACCGCTTTGTGGCAGGTCACGGCAGTGCTGCCTTATCTGCAGCAATTGGCATTGGTCGCGCAAAAAAAATGCGCGGTGAAGATGGCATAGTGGTGGTTATAGTAGGCGATGGCGCTTTCACCGGTGGCATGATTTACGAAGCGCTTTTGAATGTGAATGATTTAGATAACTTAGTAATCATTTTAAATGACAACAATATGTCTATTTCCAAAAACGTGGGTGCTTTAGCTCATTATTTAAACAATCTGCGCGCCAGCCATGGTTACAACAAAGCCAAAACTGACGTAAAAAATGTATTGGATAACACGCCTGTTATTGGCGGTGGTGTGAAAAAGAGCATTCAGTCTGTAAAACTTGCGCTTAGGCAGGGTTTATACAATTCCACCTTTTTTGAGGATATCGGTCTTCGATATTTAGGTCCTCTTAATGGACACGACTTAATGGGTCTTATTGATGTGTTTGAAGGTATTACCGAGCATCATAAACCACTTCTTTTGCACATTGCCACCAAAAAAGGAAAAGGATTTGTTCCGGCTGAAAAAAACCCTGGTGCTTTCCACGGTGTATCATCTTTTAATGTGCAAAAAATTCGTGATCCAGACATAATGCCCGGCAAGTCTTTTTCCACTGTTTTTGGTAAAAGGCTGTCTACACTGGCAAGTAAAAACCAAAAAATATGCGCCATTACTGCTGCTATGAAATATGGCACGGGACTGCAATATATGAAACGTGACCACTTCGATAGATTTTTTGATGTGGGTATGGCAGAGGAGCATGCCGTGACGTATGCCGCCGGCCTTGCCTCAGGCGGAATGATGCCGGTGGTTGCGCTGTATTCCACATTTTTACAACGTGCATACGACCAAATCATTCACGATGTAATGCTTGGTAAACACAATGTGCTTTTTGCTATTGATAGAGCTGGGCTTGTGCCGGGAGATGGCGAAACCCATCAGGGTATCTATGACGCGGCTTTTCTAAGCCAGCATCCAGACATGATTGTGGTGTCTGTATCGAACTACATGGAAACAGTTTTTTGGCTGAAAAAACTTTTAGAGGAATACGACGGGCCCAAAGCTTTGAGATATCCGCGTGGCACAGAGCCACAAGAGCTATCTCAGAAGCCTTGCACCGGCGAAAAATATGACTGGCTATGTAAAAACGATAAAGCCGATGTGGCTATTGTCAGCTACGGAACCGAAATAAAAGATGTTTTAGATGCTGAAAAAATTCTAACAAAAGAAGGCATCAAGGCAGATGTTGCACAAATGATATGGATAAACCCGCTACCTGAAGCTCTTTTAGAAGATTTACTTTCATATCCTGCTATTTTATTTGCCGAAGAAGGCGTGGCTCACGGTGGAATTGGCGAGCATCTTGCGGTGGCACTGTTACATCGTGGATATAAAGGTAAATTTATATACAAAGCTGTTATGGACAATCGCCTTGATCACGCTACGGCTGATGAGCTGAAAGTATATTGCAAGCTTAATGGTGAAAGCCTAGCCGAAGATGTGCGAGAGATGCTAAAGGAGGCGCCATGAGGCTAGATCAACATTTATTCCAAGAAGGCTTTGTGGAAAGCAGAGAAAAAGCACGCGCGCTCATCATGGAGGGACTGGTATATCTAAACGGTGAAAAATCCACCAAGGCCGGCTTAAAAGTACCAGCTGACGCACAGATAGAAGTACGAGGAAACAGCATTGCCTATGTCAGCAGAGGCGGTTTGAAGCTGGAAAAAGCCTTGGAGAGCTTTTCTATTGTTCCAAAAGAATATATTTGTATGGACATAGGTGCATCCACCGGCGGATTTACTGATTGTCTTTTACAAAACGGTGCTCAAAAAGTGTATTCCATTGATGTTGGCTATGGCCAGCTGGCATGGAAACTTCGTTGCGACGATAGGGTAGTGGTGATGGAACGCTGCAATGTGCGTCACTTAAAGGAAGAAGATATTCCGGATTCCATCGACTTTTTTAGCATAGATGTGTCGTTTATATCACTGAAGCTGATTTTTCCTGCTATACTTCCTATGATTCGTGATGACGGATACGGCGTATGCCTGATTAAGCCACAGTTTGAAGCAGGCAAAGAAAACGTTGGCAAAAATGGAGTGGTAAAAGATATCACTGTACACAAAAATGTTATTTCACAGTGTATCGGATATGCCACGGAATGTGGATTTTCAGCAAAAGGCCTTGATTTTTCTCCGATAAAAGGTCCAAAAGGCAATATGGAATTTTTATTATATTTACAAAAAAACAACGATGAAACAGAGATAAATGATGAATTAATCGAGCAGATATGCAGTGCGGCACACGCACATCTGTGAGTTTTTATATATTTTTTTCACAGGGGTCATGTGTAAAAAAGGAGAAGTCATGAATATTTTTATGGTGATTAATTACAGCAAGCCAGCTGCCGTCAGTGTAGCACAGATGGCAGCTGAGTTCTTATCGGCCGAGGGTGCCGATGTTGTAATGGGATACCACCCTGCAAATGATAAGTATCAAGGATTTGCCCCGCTTACCAAAGAAGAAGAGAATGCTTACAAGCAAAGTGATGTTGTACTTTGTGTTGGTGGTGACGGTACCATGCTACATGCAGCGGCATATTCTATACGCTATCAAAAACCATTACTTGGCATAAACAGCGGCAGGCTAGGGTTTTTAACCTCGATAGAAAAAGATGAGTTCTTTAAGCTAAAACTACTATTACAAAAAAAGTATATTACCACAGAGCGCAAGCTGCTTTGTGCCGATATACCATCAGCAAATGGCGAGCCGTGCATTGCACTGAATGACGTTGTATTGTTTAAAGATAGCCCGGAAAAAACCATTGCAATGGATATTTACTGCGACGATATTTTGATAAGCCGTTTTCGAGGCGATGGCATTATTTTTTCAACACCCACCGGCTCTTCAGCTTATTCAATGAGTGCTGGCGGACCTATTGTTGATGCAAAAGTGAACGGATTCATCATCACCCAGATTTGTGCACATATTATGCGCACTCCACCTTTAGTAGTATCTTCAAGGCGGGTGGTGAAGGCAGTGTCTACCGGCGCAGAAAACGAGCTGATTTCTGTTTCATGTGACGGTGGAAAAAGCAGACTATTAAAACCCGGAGAAACAGTAATCATTACTCAACCTGACCAAACAGTTCCATTAGTACAGTTTGACGACATGGAACAACTAAAATCTATTGATACAAAGCTGAAAGGACGGTAAGTCTAAATGAAAAATGATAGGCATGCCAAAATATTGGAACTGATAGAAAATAATCCAATCGGTAGACAAGAAGAGCTTTTAGAGCAATTACGCCTTTGTGGGTATAATGTCACACAGGCTACTGTTTCCAGAGATATTCGCGAGCTTCACTTGGTGAAAGCAGCCACCGGTGGCGGCAGTTATCAATATGTCACTTCCTTTCAGCAGGATAAACAACGCCATACACCATCTCGTTTTGAAATTATATTTAAAGAGTCTGTTCAAAGCATTGATTATGCAAACAATATTGTGCTGGTGAAATGTTTCAACGGCATGGCAAACGCTGCATGTGAAATGTTTGATTCGATGGTGTGGCAGGGTGTTGTTGGCACATTGTCTGGCGACGGAACATTTATGGTTTTGATGCGTAGTGAAGATGCGGCCGTAGCTATGTGCACGCAGCTACGTAATATCACCTCAAAATAGTCATATCAAATTTAACGCAAACGGGGCTTTTTTATGCTGTGTGAAATCACAATTGAAAATGTAGCGGTGATTGAAAAGGCAGTCGCCGATTTTTCTGTGGGATTTACTGTGCTCACTGGAGAAACCGGCGCAGGAAAGTCTATTTTGATAGATTCTATCAACGCTATTTTAGGAAATCGCACCAGTAAAGATATTGTGCGCAGTGGGGCAAATGAAGCTGTTATTTGGGCGAGATTCCAAAACATAGACGCTGCTATGTGTGAAAAACTAAAAGAAGCAGGATATGAATGTGAAGACGAATTGCTATTATATCGCAAAATCACTGCTGATGGGAAAAGTACATGCCGTATAAACGGAATGCCTACCACTACCGCTATATTGCGTGATGTGTGCTCAGGGCTTATTCACATTCACGGCCAGCACGATACTCACGGACTGCTTAGCCCACAAAAACATATCGGAATGCTGGACGCATTTGCAGAAAACAAAACATTAAAATCACAATACAAGGACATATATACTCATCTTGTGGCTTTGCAAAAAGAAGAAAAAAGCCTACAAATGGATGAGGCTGAAAAAACACGTCAGATAGATTTACTTCGCTATGAGGTAAATGAAATTGAAAACGCAGACCTAAAGCCCGAGGAAGAAAAACAGCTTTTGGAAAGCCGAAACGAAATCGTTCATGCACGCCAGATTGCAAGCTCGTTACACGATGCATATATAGCGCTAAGCGGTGATGGTAACGAAGACGAATCCGGTGCGGCCACACTTTTGGCCGATGCAGCACGCAGTGTGCAAAATGCGGCAGAATACGCAGAAAACCTTGCGGAAATTGCAGATAGTTTGCAGGAAATGTACTATACTGCTACTGAAATGGCCTCAGATATTCAAAATAGACTTAGCAATACAGATCATGGCGAGCACTCGCTGGACGCTATAGAAGAGCGTTTGGATGTGATGTATCGTTTAAAACAAAAGTATGGCCCTACCATAGAAGATGTGATTTCGTATGGTGAAAAGGCACGCAATAAACTGGAATCCATGCAGTTTTCAGAAAAACGGCTAAATGAGCTTGCTGAGGAAATAGCTGTGGTATATTCACAAGTAGAAAGCCTTGCCCAAAAGATCACCCAAAGCAGAACAGCAGCATTTGAAAAATTACAAAATGAAATCACCGATGCACTTGTATTTTTGAACATGCCCGGAATCGAGTTATCCCTATTTTCACAACTAGTACCTTTAGGTCCGCAAGGTCAAGATAATATGGAGCTGTATATATCCACCAACGCAGGCGAAAAACCAAAACCACTTGCAAAGATAGCCTCCGGTGGTGAGCTTGCACGAATAACGCTGGCGCTGAAGCGTGCACTAGCCGATAGAGATGATGTACCCACAGTGATTTACGATGAGATTGACACTGGTGTGTCTGGGCTTGCAGCAGGTCGTATCGGTAAATTGTTGCGGGATACTGCCGGCGGCAGGCAGGTTATTTGTGTCACACACACAGCCCAGGTGGCCGCATGTGCAAAGTCGCATTTACTTATAGAAAAAAATGTGGATAACGGCCGCACATATACCCATATTAAGGAACTGGACAAGCAAGGCCGAGTTGAAGAACTGGCACGTATAATCTCAGGTGATAATATCACAGATACTGCCCGTGCAAACGCAAAAGAAATGATGGAGATGGCGTAGGTCTTGACAACACATTAAAGCTGGGATATACTTTTATAAAATGAAACAGCGTTGATGGGAAAAAGTAGCACTGATTTTTTCGGATAGAGAGGCCCCGGTGTGGTGAAAGGGGAGGCGAAAAGCAGGGTGAATACCTCCCTAAGCTGCATGGCAGAACTTGTGGTTATACCACAACAGTAGGCCTTGCCGTTTGGCATACGTTACAGTGCCGAGTGTATATTACACTCAAAGAGGTTGTCGCCGTGAGGCGATAATAAACAGAGATGGTACCGCGAAATTCGCTCTCTGCCAAATGTGGCAGGGATTTTTTATTGTAATAAATTTTTATTTTGTCATACTAATTCATTTCAAAAGGAGAAAATGATGAAGAATATATTTGATGTTTTACAAGAACGTGGTTTGGTGGCTCAAGCAACGGATGCAGACGCTATCCGTGAGCTACTACAAAAAGAAAAAGTCACATTTTACATTGGGTTCGATGCCACAGCAGACAGCCTACATGTAGGACACTATCTACAACTGGTGGTTATGCGTCACCTGCAAAAAGCAGGACACCAGCCTATTGCACTTTTAGGCGGCGGCACCACCATGGTGGGCGATCCTACCGGCCGCAATGATATGCGCAAGGTGATGGGTATAGACGAGATAAACCATAACGCACAATGCTTCATGCAGCAGATGAAAAAGTTTGTAGAGTTTGGCGAGGGTAAAGCTCGCATGGTGAACAACGCCGACTGGTTGTTAGACTTGAAATACATGGAGTTTTTGCGCGACATAGGTGTTCATTTTTCGGTAAATAAAATGCTTGCCACCGAAGCTTTCAAAGCACGTATGGAGCGTGGTTTGTCCTTTACAGAGTTCAACTATATGCTGCTACAAAGCTACGACTTTTTACACCTGTTCCGCCATGAAAACTGCAAGATGCAATTTGGTGGAAACGACCAATGGGCTAACATCCTAGGTGGTGTAGACTTGATTCGCAGAAAAGAAAAGAAAGAAGCTTACGGGCTTACATTCACACTACTCACCACCAAAGCCGGAACAAAAATGGGCAAAACCGCAAGCGGCGCTGTGTGGCTAGATCCTGAAAAAACTTCTCCGTACGACTTCTTCCAATACTGGCGCAATATCGACGATGCTGACGTGAAAAACTGCATGAAACTTTTGACGGAAATCGAACTGGAAGAAATCGACGCCGTAAACGAGACAGATGGCCCGTCCATCAACGCCGCAAAAGAACGCCTTGCACACGAACTGACCCGTGTTGTACATAGTCAAGACGATGCAGACAAGGCTCTTGCCACTGCACGGAATTTGTTCTCAGGTGCTGTTTCCGACGCTGATATGCCTACAACTTCTATACCTTCATCAGATCTTGATGATGGCAAAATTGGTGTTTTAGCCATGATGGTAAAAGCAGGCCTTGCACCTAGTAACAAAGAAGCTAGACGCCTGGTGGAACAAGGCGGAGTACACATTGACGACGTGAAAGTGGAAAAGCCCACAGACGTTGTAACAGTGCAACAACTTGAAAAAGGCATTGTGGTACGAAAAGGCAAAAAAAGCTATCAAAAAGTCACACTGTCATAAGATAAACATACATATGCACATAAAAAACAAGCTGATACTTCACCTAAAATGAAGTGTCAGCTTGTTTTTACTCAGCTTGTTTTTACACATAGTATGCTTATAATGCACATAGCCACTATTTGTAAGTATATTTTAACACACTGTAAATTCAGTCCATTCTACTTTGTTGTATTGCATTACCGATGTAGATTTTTTCATTCCGAGTTTTTCATAAAATGTAACTGCATTTTCATTTGCTATTAAATAAACAGCAATGTCCGTTTCACCACCGGCTTTTTCGTGGGCAGTTTGCATAAGTAGCTTGCCAATACCCTGCCTTTCATAGCTTCTATCTACACCTAAATCAGTGACATAAAGCCAATAAGCATAGTCTGTTAAACCAAATAAAACACCGACAATTAACTCATCTTTATTTCTTGCAACAAGACTTAGTTGCACATTATTAACAAGTTTTTCTATTCTTTCGTCAAAACGCTCCTTAGGGTATTGTGAACCTAAGTCTGTTCTCTTTAAAAATTCTATATACTCATTTGAAGTTATACGTTCTTCTCGAATTATAATACTGTCTTTCATCAAAGTTTCTCCCATTATATAAACAATCTTTATCTATTGTAATAATCACATAATTATATCTCGACAAATTATCATGTTTTGTTTTTTCAGCCTTAAAGTATATATTAAATGTACAGTTTGTTTAAATCACTTGGCGTGTCAATATCCAAAAGCTCTTTTTTATCTGTCACTTCATGCCGATAGATGCTGTGTGGGCTTTCTTTTCTCAATATAGACTTCCCACCGGTGTCGCCACAAAGTTTTGATAGTTCATTTTTATACGTTGAATCGAATATATTTGGAGTAAAAAGTATGTTGCTATATGAAAGACTACCCAGTGGCTTTCCGGATTTCACATACTCTGAAACAAAGCTTTCAAGAGTCTCTGATTTAAGATACGGCTGATCACACACCATAAAACAATACGCTTGTGAAAGTGGCGAAGAATTTTCAAGACCAAGATGGATACTGTGGGAAATACCACGTGTGCTGTGTTTGTTTTGCACTGGAATAAAACCCAAACTTTCGCTGGTGTGTAATATTTCTTCGTGCTGTGCCACCATGATTTTTTCAAAAAACGGAACATCGCCGGCAATATTTAAGGCGTGATGATAAAGCGGACGTCCGCCTACGGTATGTAAAAGCTTCGCCGAGCCAAACCGACGAGAATCACCGCTTGCCAGCAAGATCAAACTGATGTTCATCATTACCTCTTTTCGCAACAAAAGTAAAACTACAGTTAGTATACTATACACAAAGTAATTCTCACTAAATCAAGTGTTTCATGTAGCAGTGAAGTTGATACAACATTCTTCAAGCAGCATAAATAACATATTTTAGACAGTAAACGATCAAAAACAAGCACAAACAGCATCTTAATCGGGTGTTTTTTTTAGCATGACTATTTGGTTATTATGTCGTACAATTTCCACGGGTGTATAGATTAAAGACAGCTTTTCTTTCAGTTCGTCATCACTCACAGTAGATATGTCAATATCAGCTATAAGTTTTCCTTCTGACAGCAGCAGAGCTCTGTCGCAATATTGCAAGGCCATATTTGCGTCGTGCAGGCTGATCAAAACACTTTTATTTTGTTTTTTTGTGATTTTTTGTATCATGCTTAAAATATGATGTTTGTTGACAAAATCAAGGGCAGAATCCGGCTCGTCAAACAGCATTAATTGTGTGTTTTGTACCATAGCTCTGGCAAAAATCGCCAGTTGTCTTTGGCCGGCAGAAAGGTGTAAAAAGTTTGTATTTGCCTTGCTTAAAAGCCCGACATCTGAAAGAACCTTCATGGCTGTTTTACGATGGGATTCTCCGGGATTTTCCAGTAAAGAAAGCATTGGCGAAAACCCCATCATCACAACATCAATCACCGAAATAGCAAGCTCTACCGAGCTATTTTGAGGAATATAACTTATATGACGAGCCAATTCTTTTTGACGCATATTCGCTAGATTTTTATCATTTATTATGCATTCACCTTTTGTGGGAACAAGCTGGCATATACCTTTTAGTAATGTTGTTTTTCCTCCGGCGTTTGGTCCCAGTAGGGCACACATACCGCCTTGGAAAAGCGAAAATGAAACATCATCCACCACACAGGCATCGCCATAATATACGTTCAAGTTTTTCACTTGCATACCTTAAACCACCCGCCTTCCTCTGTATACCAGCCAAATCAAAACAGGTGCACCCATAAGTGATGTAAGGATGCTTAT
>CAYIZZ010000033.1:0-19940 GCA_964367945.1 uncultured Oscillospiraceae bacterium
GCCAAAAAGCCTTCTTCTCAAACAGAAGAGTTCTCCGCCGCTATGGGCGCATCGAAGATGCCTTCCTTCCAAACAGAGGAGTTCTCTACATCCACACATACACAAAGCAATGTCAACCCTATTTCTCTCACGTTGGCATTTGATATTGTACCCAGTGATGGTTCCGACGGCTCAGAAACATGGGAGCCAAAACGTTCTGCCGCATCACCAAATCCCATGCCGAGCACTCAAAAGCCTGATACTCGATCTTTTGATATCACATCAGAGGAAACATCAAAAATCCCTACCGCAACCTATACCAAAGAGTTTGCTCCTACAAATCCATCTATAGCCGATGATCGTAGTTTATACTTGGATGACATGGTGGATGATAATTTCAGGAAATTTTTCAGCGAAACAGCCACCGAAGAACCAAAAGAGCCTGATAATGCTACACGTTTTATCCGTCGCAAGAAAAAGAAATATAGCACCACTCTTTTAACCGGAGAGTTTGGCCAGTTTGCTGAACTGATGGAAGTTTCCGACACTCAAGATGACTTAACTGATACACTAAGCGATCAAGCTATAGACGATGAATTTGAAGATTATGCACGTCCGCAGGATGCAGAAGCCGTCGAAGGTGATATTGCTGCATTGTGCAAGTCTTTGCTATATCGCGCTATATCTTCCGGTGTCATTACTGCTATCCTGTTTTGGATGAGCCTTTCTTTCGCTTCATTCTTACCACTTCCGGAATTTATGTCATTTACACAAAACCCCATTGTTTTTAGTAGTGTATACTTAGCCCTGCTTGTAGCGGTGATTATTGTAAACTTCTCCACTTTCACCACAGGACTGATTGGGCTATTCTCCATACCCACGGCAGACTCTGCCCCTTCACTCGCTTGTCTTGCCGGACTATTACAGTCGGTAGCACTTTTGGTTTCTTCCATCACCGGCACTTTAGCCAGCGGCACATTATTTGGATTTTTTGTTGCTTTAATATTGTGCTTCAACGCTATCGGAAAGCGTATCCGTGCCGTATCTATTCTGAACAACTTTAAGCTAGCCAGCGCCGGTGGTGATCATTCGGCCGCTTATATCTTGGGTGGCAGCACCGAGCTTACCTACAATATCACCGACGGCTTGGAAGAAGAAGACCCTTCACTGCTTGTCAGCCGTCCCACCACTTTGGTAAAAGGCTTTTTACGTCAAAGTTTTTCTCAGCGAAACACTGATTCTGTCGGCCGAATTTTCGGCTGGATTGTCCTAGGATGCGGAATTGTTGCCGCGGTCCTCACCTATGTTTTCACCACGCCTGACATATTCTCGTGCTTATCGGCATTCACTATAGCCGTTTGTCTTACTGCTCCCATCACCTCCAGCCTTGTCTCAGGTATTCCTTCAATGCAGCTGCAAAAGGCCACTTCTCGTCTTGGGACAGTAATACCGGGGTGGTCTGCTATAGAGGAGCTAGGCCAGGTAAATGTTGTAATGGCAGGCGCTCGCGACATATTCCCCTCTTCTTCTGTATATCTGAAAAGCATTAAGACATTTGAAAAAGAACGTATCGACTTAGCTATTTTATATGCCGCCAGTGTTTTGGTGGAAGGTAGCGACACTTTAAAAGACATTTTCATGGGTGTTATCCAAGGAAAGCAAGACATGCTGTACAAGGTGGAAAGCCTAACAAAAGAACCCGGTAGAGGATTTACCGCATGGGTTCAAAACCAGCGTATTGTTATCGGTAACCGTGAAATTTTGCAAAGGCATGATGTTACACCACCTCCTATCGAGCTGGAAATGAAATTTGTTCAGGAAGGTCACATGCCTGTATATCTGGCCGTAGGCGGCAAATTATTTGCCTTGTTTATCATAGGATACTCGGCCGATGCCGAAGTTGAGCTTACTTTAAAAGGTTTAGTTCAAAGTGGAGTTTCACTACTTATCACCAACGGCGAGCTTAATATTTCAAACGAAATGATAGAGCATGCATATAACTTGCCACCCGGTGTTGTAAAAGTTTTAGGCCGCAAGGAACTGGATATCTTAGATCCTCTCACCAGCTATATATCCGAAAGTGAAGGCGTGATGACGCATGTTGGCACATTTAGCTCCTTTATTGGTGGTCTGCGTGCCGCAGCAGCCTGTGCCTCTGCTGAAAAAATGAGTAATATCGTCCAGGGTGCCAGCGTCGTGCTAGCCGCTGTTTTATGCCTTGTGATGGCTTTTGGTGGCAACTTATTCTCCTTAGCATGGTATATCCCATTGTTGTATCAAATAGCCTGGACATTGCCTGTTTGCGCACTGCCTATCCTGCGTAAATATTAAGTTTTATCATACGATAATTAAGCTTCGAATTAAATAGGGTTGTTCATGAATACACTTTGTGAGCAGCCCTTTATTAGTTGCCATAACACCATCAAGATCAAGGTGTTTAAAATATAAATTGTGAATATTATTTATATAATAGAAAGGTTGAGGATTATGAAAAAGATAGTAATTGGTTTATCTGCTTTGGTAGTGGTAGTAATTGGAATTTTTGTTTTTTTCAACTCCACCAAAAGTGAACTGGAAATAAACATTGGTGCTCCGGTAGATGCAAACACAGATCAATATAGTGAAAGTTTGATTATTGCACTTGGCACAAAAGAATATTCAGATGAAGTTTATGCTCAAACTACTGAAATTCTTGATAGATTTTATGAAAACCAAGCGGAAGTTTTCCCTACTCTAGGAAAACCATATCACATTGAAGTAAAAGTTCGTTTTGAAGATGGCAAAACAATCATATCTAACATCGGAACATATACCGACGAAAATGGAAATACACAAAATTACGAAGATGAATTGGTTTTCGACTTTATTGTCACAGAAAAAGTTACTTATCCTGAATAAAATGAGCATACCCCCGGCTACATCCTGGTTTTCACACACATAATAAAAACACCACATGCGATATCACATCACATGTGGTGTTTTTTATTTTTATTTTATGCCGACCATGCCGCGGCATCCGTACGATAAGATGGCACAAACCCTATATAACTTTTTCCTATATTGACATCTAGCTCTTGCATGTCTTCGTCATACAAAACCAGTGGATCGGTGGGATATCCCTTCACCCATGAAATAGGCATCATTTTACCATTTGAAAAATACCATCCACTACCACGAGACATGTTGTATTCCAAATACTGGTCTGAATCTGCTTTTACAGTAATCTCTGTACTTAATAAAAGCACGTTTGTAAACTGTAGTTGTCCGCTATTTTCGTCAGAATGAGGTGCCCCATCAATATATTTCAAATATGTTCCGCTGGCATCATCATACAAGAATTCTGTTCTTGATTCGTCGGAATAAACCGCCGTAATCACTTTCGCATCTTGGCCGTCATCCATGGCATTTATGCCAAAGTTAAATAAAGAAGTAAGCTCACCGGTAGACGGAATTTGCTGAGTATTCATTCCTGTGGTAATGAGTGCTCCATCTGTAAACCAGGAGTATTCATTCAGTTTTCCACCCGGCCTCGGTGTAGTGCGAGCAAAATCAAACCCAAAGGCAATCTCGCCCAGTATTGTTCCTTCCACTACTTTTGTGGCTGTGCTGGCCAACAAATTATCCGCGTATGGTGATTCTTTTGTATGCACTTGCACTGCATTTAGCGGCATGGCAAACTGCACAAATTGATCATATGTATCACTGACAGGACCAGTGGTAGAAATTGCACGATAATCGTCATACAAAGCCAATATATGAGTGGTATTACCCTGTGCCAGCATCTCTACCAGCACATCAGCTGCCAACAATCCGCGCTGTGGCAAGGCCCTGAAACTATTCGATATCATTATAGCTGCCGGGCGCAACCCCACTGCATCTTCAGCACGAGCCCCACCGGTAAGAAGATTTCCTCCCACTTCTACTTCCGGGCTCTGTGTATCATCGATCGAAGATGCCGCATCACTACTTCCGGGCTCTGCCATTTCAGACGCCGAGCCGGTAATATCCTCTGCAATAGAAGACGATATCACCTCTTCATCTTTGCAAGCTGTCAATGTTATCACTATCAACGCCAGCAAAAAAGCTATCCATCTTTTTATTGCCATCATTCTCCTATTTTAGTGCATCCCTACTACACTGCATAATGCATTATTAGTCTGATACTTCTACTTCATCCGGATTTGCTTCACCATCTGCCACTGTTTCAGCGGCTGTGCCGGACTTCAAAATACCGTCAAACTCTTCAAGGTATGTGTCATTCACCATGGCAAGGTATGTATCGCCTGTGTTGATTTTCACCATTTCTTCGCCACGAGCGTCAAATTTATACAGTAGTAGCGGCTGGTTCAAAGGACCTTTTTCCCAGAAAATGGTCTCGTATCCGCCTTCACTAAAGTAATATCCAACACCGCCGTTATCATAGGTCACTTCCATAAGGCCGTCTGTACCGCCCGGGTAAGGACGCATGGGTGCAAAAAGCACCAATACATTTTCAAAGCCCACATGTTCGTTGTTGTTTTCATCAATGGTCGGCTGCATTTCGCCACGGCTTGAGTTATAC
Source organism: uncultured Oscillospiraceae bacterium (assembly GCA_964367945.1). GTDB lineage: Bacteria > Bacillota > Clostridia > Oscillospirales > Ruminococcaceae > JAAYCI01. The sequence goes on from CAYIZZ010000033.1 coordinate 4,541, forward strand.
ATACTCATCATATACTCGCCGTTTTCATAGGCGAAATATGTGCGATAACTGCCGCTGTGCACGATAGCCACTTCGTTTGCTTGGCCTTCTTCCGGCACACGAGCAGGCTCAGTATACGGCACAAAATCAAAAATGGGGCTGCCATAGGTATGTTCGCCGCTAAGATCATTGTTTTCGGTCACACTGGCAACGTGAGCACCTGAGGTGTATTGTGTATATTCCAGTGGATATCCTTCATTCAAACGATCTTGGTCACGCCAAGCAATTGCATCTAAGTTTTCCGAATCTCTGCCTTCACTTTGGAAGAAATTCACATCAAGATTGAACTCATCATATTCATACTGATCAAACATAGTTTTAGTGATTCCACTTTGCGCGTTGTGGACATAAAATCCCCAATACGGAAGTAGTAATTGGAAAAACTGATCACGTGCACTTCGCACAGGTCCTACCACTGGCATCTCTGTATAATCTTCATACAGTGCCATAAAACGAGTAATGCCGCCTTCCACAACAATCTCTATCAGCACCTCTGCTTCAGAGATACCTCTTTGTGGGCGTGAGCCCGAGATGTTGTTCACCATAACAGCGCCAATACGCTGATTTTCAGGATAATCCGCATCTTTTTCAAGTCCTGTCAAGAATGCTTGATTCAGCTCTATTACTTCCTCTACTGCCGATGAATCTGCAGGCACGCTTTGAGGCTGTGCTGTAGATGTAATTTCTGCTTGGCTCGAAGTAGCACCATCATCCGCACATGCTACAAAACTCAAAACCATAACTGCTATAAGTATCAAAGATCCTATACGTTTTATCACTTTTTCTCCCCATTTCATATTATTTACCAATAATATTTATCCACCAAGTCTTAGTCTACAGGTTCTTCACCCTCGGTATTCACCTGACCTGATTCAGCATATTCACTAGCTGCGCCACTCTTCATCATTTCGTCAAATTCCGGCAAGTTTTCATCGTTTACCATAGAAAGGTATGTTTTACCTGTGTTGATATAGAACGGCTCGCCACTACCATCGGCTTTTTCCAACATAAGCGCCTCGTTTGGTGCACCTTTTCTCCAATACAGAGGCTCATAGTGACCTTGGCTGAAATAATATCCGTATCCACCATCAGCATAATTAAACTTTGGTAGGTTTTCAGGGGCAGTGTTTGGATAAGTGTCTACCGGTGCAAACAGCACCAACACATTTTCAAAGCCCAACTGCTCACCATTATTATTGTCAATAGTAGCGTCTACATTGCCGCTATATGAGTTAAACATGCTCATCATATACTTCTCTGAGGAGTCATCATACTCAAAATATGTGAGATATCCTGGGTTATGAGTTATCGTGAGTTCCGGCATTGCCGCAGTTTCAGGCACGCGGGGTTCTTCCTCGTAAGAAACAAAGTTGAACATTGGGCTACCATAGCTGCGATAATCATCCAGCTCACGGCTTTCAATATGCTCTGTAATGCTTTCGCCCGATACATCATACCAGCCATAACTATCTGTGCTACGGCTTGAATCTTTTTCGTAAATTGGATAGTATGTAGCCTGCAAGTCATACTCTTCATACTCATAATCGTTTATCATCACGTTCACGGGATGTGAAGAATGTGACGGGCCTTCATGCACATAAAAACCTCTGAACGGGATCAATAACTGAAAGAACTGATCACGTGCACTACGTAGTCCGCCTACTTCCGGGATGTCTTCGTAATCTTCAAATATCGCCATGAAGCGTGTCACGCCATATTCAACACCAATTTCCACCAAAATTTCCGCCTCGGAAATTCCGTTTTGCGGACGTGAAGAAGGCACATTATTTATCATCACAGCTGTAATGCGTTTACCTTCGGGATAGTCCTCGTCTTTTTCAAGACCTGTCAAGAATGCTTGGTTCAGCACCACTTCCTCTGGCATAGAAGAAGAGCTGGGCGCAGACGTAACAGCAGACGCAGGCGCAGTGGAGGTAATCAACACTTCCGAGCCTGACTCTCCGTCGCCACAGGCTACCAGTGATGCTACCATTAAAATCATCAGCATAAGAGCTATTATCTTTTTTATCATCTTCATTGTTCCTCTTTTATTTATAATACAAACCATTATATTTCATAAAATACCAGTTACATATTTTACCCTATATTCCCTTACTTGTAAAGACCGTCAGCCATAAACACATTTTCTATATGCTATATTTTTTATTTGTGTATTTCACTATATATCGCTGTATTATGCCGTAATTGAATGTCTTGTTTTCATTTTGTCACCTTTTCTTAAGGTGCAAAAATTCACATTTTGCCTTGTGATACAGAAAAAAACACCTATTATTAAGCCGATTTTGTCTCGTCAATGCGCATGGCTGTATATAATGTATAGTAATACCCTTTTTGCGCAATCAGCTCTGCATGTGTGCCACGTTCTACAATTTTTCCGGCATGAACCACCAAAATCAGATCTGCCTCGCGGATAGTTGAAAGACGATGTGCCACCAAAAAGCTGGTGCGTCCCGACAAAATATGCGATATAGCATTTTGAATCAGTTGCTCGGTTTCAGTATCCACGCTGGATGTGGCCTCATCCAGCACAAATATAGGTGGGTCTGCCAAAACAGCACGGGCAAAACTAATAAGCTGTTTTTCACCAGTGGATAGCCTGCTACCGCCTTCGCCCACGTCGGTTTCATATCCGTCTGGTAGTTTCGCCACCACCTGATCCACCGACACCAGCCTTGCGGCCGCATATACTTCCTCGTCTGTGGCATCAAGCCGCCCATATCGGATGTTCTCTTTTACCGTACCGGAAAATAGATGCGGATTTTGCAGCACATAACCAAGCCTGCTATGAAGCCATAACTGGCTTCGCTCCCTGACATCCACGCCGTCTATCAGCACACGGCCTTTTGTCGGCTCGTAAAATCTACATGCTAAATTCACCAGTGTACTTTTGCCTGCGCCGGTCTCACCCACCAGTGCCACGTTTGCGCCTGCCGGTACCTTTAGGCTGAAGTCTTCCAGCACCCATTCTGTACCATCCGGATATTTAAACCACACGTTTTCAAACTCTATATCTCCACGGATATCTTCCCAGTTTTCTCTTTTCGCGTCAAATGTATCACCGTATTTTTCTACCACTTCTTCGGTGTCTTTTACCCCATCTTCACGGCTTAACATGCTGTCTATACGCTCGATATTTGCCTGGGTGGCAATCAGCTCAGACAGTATTCTGGCAATTTGCTGTATTGGCTCTAATATGCTGATTGCGAACGAAATAAATGCCGATAATACACCGAATGTTATTTCATTTCCAAGCACCAGCATGCCACCGTTTACCATCACCATACTGACCGCCAACGACGAGAAAAACGTGACCAGCGGCACAAATACAGCATTCAGCCTCGCCGCACGCAAAGACGCCATATACATCTCTCTTGTAACTTTTCCGAAGTCTTGTATATTTCGATCTTCAATCACCAGTGTTTTGCTGGTTTTTGCGCCGGTGATGCCTTCGTTGAATGCACCTGTGATTTTGCTGTTTGCCGCACGCATATTTCTATGAGCTGTAAGAAACTTGCTACGGAATAGCGCCACCAAAACCGCCACAACAGGCACCACCAGCATAACCAGCAGTGCCAACTGCCAGTGTAGCACCAGCATGATAACCAAAACGCCCACTACATAAAATCCACTCCAGAACAAGTCCGTCAGCACCCACGCTACCATCAAGCACACACGGTTTGTGTCACTCATCACTCGTGCTAAAATCCAGCCCACTGCGTTCTGATTATAATAAGAAAGGCCTAGCTTTTGCAAATGTACAAAGGCTGCTCTTTTCATGTCCTTGCCCATATTCATTTCAATGTTCATGGCTTTTCTGCCCATTATCACAACAGCAATTCCCTGCACCAATATTGCGCTTACATACAGCACGCAAAACGCGGCAAGTCCACTCGTGACACCCGGCAACACAAAATTATCCACCGCATAGCTTAAAAAAAGCGGAATGGATAAATCAACCATTGCCATTAATATCATCAGCGCAAACACCAATATTAGCCTGTTTTTATAAGGTGCTATGAATGGGCCCATTTTTTTCCATATTTTAAGTGAAAAACTTTTAGAGTGGAATGTTTCTTCTTTCATTACACTGCACCCCCTTGTTTTTCTTCTGCGCTCGCCAAATCTTCAAGGCTGGCACCAACATCTGCCGCCACTTCACTTTGCATATTATAAATTCGTTTATATGCGCCTTCTCTTTCAATCAGCTGTGCATGTGTGCCGATGTCTGCTATATCCCCATCCTCCAGCACCAATATCATATCAGCATGCATCAGTGTATTTATGCGATGGCTTATCAAAATCACTGTGGCATCTTGTGTGTTTTCTTTCAACGACGCACGAATTTTTGCATCTGTTTCCAGGTCTACCGCACTCATGGAATCGTCAAATATCATCACCGGTGCATTCAGCATCAATGTTCTAGCAATAGCCACCCTTTGTTTTTGCCCGCCTGAAAGAGTCACCCCACGCTCGCCTACCATGGTGTCGTACCCATTTGTGAACTGACGGATTGCATCGTCCACCGACGCTATTCCTGCCGCTGTATGCACATGGCTACACTCATATGTATCTTGCTTTGCTGTGATGGCAATATTTTCTTCTATTGTTTTTGAGAATAAAAATGGTTCTTGCAATACAAGTCCCACATTTTTACGCAGATAATATCTATCAATTTGTCTAATTTCAGTATCGCCAAACCAGATGTTTCCAAAACCTTCTTGTAGTTCGTACAATCTGTTTAGCAAGTAGGTAATGGTACTTTTTCCGCTACCTGTAGCACCTAAAATACCAAAAGTTGTACCTTTTTTTATGGTAAACGATAAATCTTTCAGCACATGATTGTCTTCATAAGCAAATGTCACATTTTCAAAACGTATATCACAATTCATTGGAGGACATTTTGCGTCTGGCTGCTCTTCTTCCGGCTGTGCATTTAGTATTTCCTGTATCCTTTGGGCAGAAACACCTGTTTTACTCATTTCCGATAGTGTGCGCCCTAAAGCACGAACCGGCCAGGCCAAGCTTTGATTGTAAGAGACAAACACCAAAAACTCGCCCATGGTGATTTCACCATAAGACGCCATAATAATGCCTGCCAGCACAATGGAAAAAATCTGCATACCGGTGGCAACGTCGCCTATGCCCCAGTATACCGACATGGTGTGTCCCAGCTTTATCCATAAGTTTGCAAAATTATTGTTTTGCTTATCAAACTTATCCAACTCATATTTTTCCCTGCCAAAAGCACGCACCACACGTACTCCGGTAAGGTTTTCCTGCACCATAACTGTCAGCTCGCCCTCGGCTTCGTCTGCCACTAAAAACCGATTCCCCACAAGCTTATAAAAAATAGTGGAGTAAAGCCCTGTCAGCGGCACAAATATAAGCGCCACAATACTGAGGGTTACATTCATTGAAAACATCAACCAAAACGCTACCACCACCATCACCAGTGTTCGTAATACCTGGAGCAGCTGTGTGGACGCAAAACTACGCACCACTTCTAAATCCGAGGTACAGCGCTGAATGGTATCGCCGGTTTGATTTTTTACCTGCCATGAAAACGGTAGGTATTGGATGTGCGCATACAGCTTGCCTCGCAAACTTTGGCAAAATTTTTCACTGCCGGTGGCCACTGATGTGCCTGAGACAAAGGTCGCTAATGCACCTATCACGGCTATTACCAGCACCACCACCGCCAGCACCAGCAGCCACTGCATCTCTGCACCGGATTGTCTTTGTGTCGGCAAAACACCTTCCGAAAGCAAAGAAGTGTCAAGTCCCCACCCGGCCATTATGTCTATCATCCAAGCAGGTAATTCAGCCGCTTTGTCACCCAGTACACTGTCCACCGCAAGCATAAACACCTGTGGCATCATAAAACTGGATGCTGTAGCTAAAAGCATGGCTATTAGTGCCAAAATAAACCATCCGATTTGTCCTTTGGCGTGTTTTGCAAAAAACTGCAGTGTGCCTATTGGCTTATTTGTTTTTTCCATATACTTCCCTTTTTATTCGCCTGCAATTAATATTCTATTCCTGCTCTAGCTGCCTGACCTTCAGTGAAGGGATGCTTTATACACTTCATGTCTGTCAAGTAGTCTGCCTTTTCACTCACAGCCTCCGGCACATCTCTTCCGGTAAGCACCAGTTCCATGCCCTCGGGTTTTTTATCTATAAACTCAAGTATTTGCTCCTCTTTTAGCATGTTTGTGCTCAGCGCGGCAAACACCTCGTCCAAAACTAACAGATCGACTTTTTCTCTTATCTCCCACGCCTTTTGCAGTAGTTCTTCATGTTTTTGAAGGCCTTCGTTTTTTTCTTCTTCGTCCATATTCCATATAAATTTTTGTGTTTGGGTCGCCCCTGTATGTGCGCCAAGTTTTTGTAAAGATACTACCTCGGCAGAGTTACCCATTTTCAAAAACTGTAAAAATCCCACACGTAAACCACTACCTAAAGCCCTAACACAAAGACCTATGGCCGCGGTGGTTTTTCCCTTGCCGTCTCCGGTGTATATATGCACTCTGCCTTTTTCCATCAGCCAAATCCCTTTCGCTATAAAAAATATCATTTTAATTTTTGCAAAAATATTTACAAACGGTTTTATATGTTTTATACTTTACATACTGTATTTATTGCTGGTATATATTTTATACGATATAGCTTTTAGCCAATACGTATTACTTAAACAAGGGAGTGTCTGCATCCATGACATCACAATTTAGTAGAATCATCACTTTACTGCGCAAAGAGCGTGGTATCACACAAAAAGAAGCGGCCTTGCAACTGGGAGTATCTCAAGCCTTGCTTAGCCACTACGAAAAGGGCATACGCGAGTGCGGCCTTGCTTTTGTTTTGCGTGCCGCCGATTATTATAATGTTTCATGCGATTATCTTTTAGGGCGCAGTGCTGACCGCACCAAGCCCACTCTGCAAATGGAAGATATCCCATCTCCCGAAGCCTTGGCCAGAACCGATAGCCATTACAAAGGCAGTGTTCTGCCTACTTTAAACCGTAAACTGATCAGCAACAGTCTGAATATTTTATACGATAAGCTTTCAAAACATCCCAACCGCGCGCTGGTAGGCGAGGTCAGCGGATATTTGATGATGGCTGTGTATAAGATGTTTCGGCTTATATATTCGGCAGGCCCCAAAAGCACCGATAGCATGTTCCGTCTTCCGGGCTCTTTGTGGCAAGGATACACCGATGGCGCTATGCAAGTGGCACAATCCAATGTATCTGCCATTTTAAAAGGCAAAGACATCGGCCTGGGCGAGTCACTAAAAGACGTTTCCGGTTTCGCCATGACCACTGAAAGCTTATCGGAAGAATATTCCCTTTATGCTACCAGCCTTTTAAATCTTATCAAAACCAGTGAAGAGCGCATCTCTTTACCCACCAAAAGCAAAGAAAAAACAAAATAATATTATATTTCTTTTACCGCATATGTTATATCTGTATAAAACCAACCTTTTTATACACTTTGGATAAAGTTTTATACGCGACGTGGCTGGCACGCTGTGCACCATCTTTCAAGATGCTCTCCAGCTCGCCTTTATCTTTTAGTATACGCTGATATTCATTTTGGATGGGCACAAACACGTCAATGATACTTTGTGCTACCGCCACTTTAAAGTCGCCATATCCTTTGCCTTCAAACTCTGCTTCTATTTCTGCGTCAGTCTTTTGGCTCATAATGCCGTAAATAGTCATCAGGTTTGACACTCCGGGTTTATCTTCCGACCTGCGAACAGTGCCTTCGCTGTCTGTCACGGCACGTTTGCATTTGCGCAAAATAACATCGGGTGTATCTGTCATCGCTATGTATGAGTTTTCGTTGCTGTCGCTTTTCGACATTTTTGCAGTAGGATCTTGCAGGCTCATCACCCGTCCGCCTTGCTTTTGAATAAGCGGCTGTGGCACCACAAAAGTGTCGGAATATGCATGATTAAACCGCTGGGCAATATCCCTTGCCAGCTCTACATGCTGTTTTTGGTCGCCTCCTACCGGCACATAATGTGTGTTATATAGCAAAATATCTGCTGCCATTAATATGGGATATGTGAACAGGCCACCTGTTACATTTTCTGCATGTTTTTGGCTTTTGTCTTTAAATTGTGTCATGCGTGAAAGCTCGCCATACATTGTGTTGCATGCGAGCACCCATGAAAGCTCTGCGTGCTGTGGCACATGGCTTTGGATAAATAATATGCTTTTTTTAGGATCAAGGCCTGTCGCCAGTAACATTGCAGCGGCATCGTATGTGGCTTTTCTTAGCACAGCCGGCTCTTGCCTTACTGTGATTGCGTGCATATTCACCACACTATATAAACATTCATACTCTTCCTGCAAAGGCCCCCAATGTCGCACCGCCCCCACATAGTTTCCCAGTGTAAATGTCCCCGATGGTTGAATCCCACTGAAAACCCTTTGTTTTGTTTGTTTTTGCTCCATTGTTATGCCCCTTTCTTATATATACAATATTTTAATTATATCACAACTATAAAAAATGTTGAATAGCTCTTTTTAGATTATTATTGAAGATATCATTCTGCATAAAGTTTCTTTTGGAGATTTCACCATGAAACCCAACCCCACAGAAAAAAATCCTGCACCATCACATTTCACATTTTCAAAGCGCACACTTTTCTTTATTCTCTTTTTGCTTTTACTGGCTTTCTTTTTATGGATATTTTTTCTCATGCAAGAAAGTGGCACTGTTGCACTGGTAAGTGTAGGGCTAGATGAAGATCAAGTAACGCATGAATTTCATCTTAGTGAAGACGATACTATTTTTATAGACGAGGGTACAGAATATCCCGCTACACTTCTTATAGAAGATGGAAGCATTAGGTTTATAGACTCTGTATGCCCCGATGGACTTTGCGAAAACTTCGGCAGGCTCTCTTCTGAAGGTGAGTGGGCGCTGTGCGCTCCCGGAAATGTCATGGTACGTGTTATTGATAAATAAGCCAAGGTTTCACAAAACAAAAAATCCACTCAAAATTATAATTTTGAGTGGATTTTAATTTTATCTGTTTTGATACTTATGCTGTTTCCTTTTTCTCAAACTGGCTATTATACAAATTAGCATAAAATCCGCCTTTTGCCATCAATTCATCATGGCTTCCGGTCTCCAGCACATCGCCATCCTTCATAGCCAAAATCATGTCTGCGTCCCGAATGGTGCTAAGGCGGTGAGCAATCACAAAGCTGGTTCTGCCTTCCATCAGCTTCGCCATACCCTTTTGGATCAATATCTCAGTACGTGTATCCACACTTGAAGTCGCCTCGTCTAAAATCAGCATTTTCGGCTGAGACAAAATAGTACGCGCAATGGTAAGCAGCTGTTTTTGTCCTTGACTGATGTTACTGGCTTCTTCATTCAGCTCTGTTTTATATCCATCAGGTAATGTCCTGATAAACCTATGAGCCTGTGCTGCTTTTGCCGCTTCATACACTTCTTCGTCGGTGGCATCAAGGCGACCATAGCGTATGTTCTCCATGATGGTATCGTTGTAAAGCCATGTGTCTTGAAGTACCATGCCAAACATATCCCTGAAGTCATCTCGCTTGAACTGCTTCACGTCATACCCATCAACCAGCACTGCACCGGAATTCACGTCATAAAAACGCATAAGTAGCTTCACCATAGTAGTTTTTCCTGCACCTGTCGGGCCTACAATAGCCACTTTTTGTCCCTGCCTCACCATTGCCGAAAAATCGTTGATGATGATTTTTTCCGGTATGTAGCCAAAGTTCACATGAGCAAATGTTACATCACCCTTGATATCGGTTGTCTCTACACAAAAATCTGCGTCCGGCTCTTCGTCTTTTTCTGCCAAAAACTCAAACACACGTTCTGCGGCAGCGGCTGTTTGCTGTAATATATTAGCCGAGTTTGCAATCTGGGTGATAGGCTGAGTAAAACTGCGTACATACTGCATAAATGCCTGTATATCACCTACTGTAATGACACCTGTCAAGGTAAAGTATCCACCTAGTATTACCACTGCTACATAAGCGATGTTTCCTACAAATGTCATAATCGGCATCATAAGCCCGCCTAAAAACTGACTTTTCCATGCAACACCGTACAAACGTTCGTTCACTTCGTTAAAGTTTTCTTTGCTTTCTTCCTCATGGTTAAATGCACGTACTACAAGGTGGCCACCATACATCTCTTCCACTTGGCCGTTTGCCTCGCCCAAATAATCTTGTTGCTTTTTATAGAACACCTGGCTGCGTTTGATAATCCTTGTCATCAAAAACATTGATATAGGCAAAATAACCAGCGTGATAAGCATCATCCAAATGTTTATGGTGCCCATCATGATAACAACACCCAGTACTGTTGTTATGGATGTCAGCAGTTGCGGTAAGCTTTGGGTAAGGCTTTGTGTAACCATATCTACGTCGTTTGTCACACGGCTGAGCACATCGCCTTGGCTTACTCTGTCAAAATAAGACAGCGGTAAATTATTGATTTTTTCGCTTATTTCTCTACGCATTTTATAGCTGATGCGGTTTGATACCGACACGAAAATGTAGCTTTGCAAATATTGAAGTATTGCCGAAATAACATAAATCATGCCACAAAAAACCAATATTCCAAATATGCCTTCAAAATCTATGTTGCCCGTGCCGGATATCATGGCTAAAAATCCATCCACCAAAAGATTGGTGGCATTTGCCAAAATCCTAGGCCCAAACAAAGCTAGTACAGCTGCTGTGATGGATAGCAAGATACAAAAAATAAGTATCGGCATGTATTTTTTTAGGTAGCTGATCAGCTTTTTCATGGTGCCTTTAAAGTCGCTGGCTTTTTCCATACCCATGGCTCCGCCGCCACCCATTCCGGGAGGCCCCATTTGCCTACGGTTATTATTTTGTAAAGAGGCCGATTCTTTATTCTTACTCATGCCAGTTCCTCCTTACTTAGTTGGCTTTCTGCAATTTCACGATAAGTATCACAGTTTTTCATCAGCTCTGTGTGTGTGCCGATTCCGTCGATTTTACCATCATGTAATACCACAATCTGGTCTGCATTCATGATGGTGGAAACCCTTTGAGCCACCACCAGTACTGCAGATTTTTCCGTGTATGGCTCCAGTGCTTTGCGTAGTTTTGCATCGGTAGCAAAATCAAGGGCTGAAAAACTGTCGTCAAATATATATACCGGAGCTTTCTTTGCCAACGCTCTTGCGATAGACAGCCGTTGTCTTTGCCCGCCCGATACGCTGGTTCCGCCTTGTGCCACAGCCGTTGCAAAACCATCTTCCATGTTATCTATAAACTCTGATGCCTGGGCAATGTCTGCCGCTTCTCTCATTTCTTCTTCTGTAGCATCCCTATTACCAAACCGAATGTTTGAAGCAACATCGCCTGAAAATAGTAAACCTTTTTGTGGTACATACCCTATGTTTTCACGCAGTTCGTGCTGGGTTAGCTCTCTCACATCAATACCGTCCAGCGTTACTTTACCACCGCTCACATCATAGAACCTCGGAATCAGGTTCATCAACGTTGTCTTTCCGCTACCTGTGGCGCCGATAAACGCGGTTGTTTGGCCGGGTTTTGCTGTAAAGGATATGTTTGACAGTACGTCTTCCTCAGCGCCACTATATCTGAAGGATACATCGCAAAATTCTATCACGCCTTTTGCATCTCCGCCTAATGTCACCGGTTTTTCAGGATCGCAAATGGTATTTTCGCTGCGAAGCACTTTATCAATACGCTCGGCCGACACAGATGCCCTTGGTACCATGACAAACACAATAGCTATGAACAAGAAGTTCATTACCACCAGCATTGCATACTGCATAAACGCCATGATATCGCCAATTTGCATACTGCTTTGTGCCACTTGGTCGGCACCCAGCCAAATAATAAACAGCGATAATCCATTCATCACCAGCATCATTGCCGGCATTAAAATATTCATAGCCTTGCCCACAAACAAGCTATTTTTTGTCAGGTTTTGGTTGGCTTTTTCAAATCTTTCTTCTTGGAAATTTTGGTTTGAAAACGCACGCACCACCATAATTCCTGACAAATTTTCCCTTGCCACTTGGCTGAGACGGTCTATCAGTGATTGCATTTTTTTGAAATATGGCAGCACTACAATTATCAGTGTTCCGATAATCAAAAGTAAAATTATCACACCCACAGCAATTATCCAGCTCATTCCGGGGCTTTTGTTGAACGCCATGATAATGCCACCGGTTGCCATAATGGGTGCATAAAACAGCAAGCGCATTCCCATGGTGTACAGCATTTGCACCTGGTTTACGTCGTTTGTTGTGCGTGTTATAAGCGATGATGTGGAAAATTTGTCCATTTCCACGTTGGAAAATCCATTGACTTTAGCAAAAATATCTTTGCGAATATCACGTGCAACACCACTACCAATACGTGCAAAAGAATATACTACTATTATAGAGCAAACCACACTGCCCACAGCCAACAAGACCATGATTCCACCGATGCGTAAAATATACTCTGTCTGCATCTTTTCAAGGTCTGCGCCAAGGCCTTGATATATACTTCTATTAATAGACGCTGCTATACCATCGGTTAATATTGATGGTGCTTCTTTTGCGCTGGCTATTATATCATCCAGTGTTTCTTGGCTTAAATCTGCGCCGACTATCATCGCGGCTACATCTTCCATGTTCATTTCAACAGTTGCGCCGTCTGTTTCTTGTGCGAGTGTGCCTTGTTCCCCACTGATACTCTGTATAAACATGCTAAGCGCATATCCCGCCCGTCCGAATGCCGTGTCTACAGCCGCTAAAGCGTCCTCTTCGGCTGTCAGCACCAAAGCTCCTTCGTCTTTAGCGTGAGGATAATCTTCATCTATTTCTTCTTTTTGTTGTGCCGATAAGTTTTCATACGGCGTATAAGCTTCATAAACAGTATTAAAATCTTCCTCGTCCATGAAAATATTCATGAAACTCATCATTTGCTGGCTTATTGCTTTCGGCGCAATCTCTTCTATGCCACTTTTTTGTATGCCAACATCCACAATATCGCTCATCATGTTTGGCATGTTAAGATCAAGCGCAGCTTGCAACAATAAAAAACATATAGCTAATACCAAAATACCGACATATTTTTTTATATATCGTGATAATCTTATCAAGGCTTGTTTCCTCCCTCTTCTTTTTCAATCACCTCTTGCATAGCATCACTAAAAGTGTGTAGCAAAGAAAGTAACTGCTTTGTGTCTTCTTTTCCCATCACTTCAAGCGCCTTCGACAGCTGATCCAACATATGTTCTAAAGCTTTCTCCGCTATGTTTCTACCTTCTTCGGTAAGAGAAATAAACATTACTCTTCGGTCATTTTCATCTGTGGTTCGGCTAATTACCCCCATATCTATCAGTGAATTAACACGCTGTGAAATTCCCGGTGGGGTTTGCTTTAGCATCTCTGCCAGCTTTTTTGCCGTCAATGGACCCTCGCCCATCTTTTCCTTTTCCAACATCATGCTAAGTAGCATTATATCGCCTTTTTTGAAAGGTTGTGGCGGCTGTACATTTCCCCATGTTTTTCGAAATATCCCTATTTCATCTAACAGCCTTACGGCATGCTTATATTTTTTGGGCCACATCTTCTCGCTACTCATTTATTCTCTCCCATCTTCAATTTATCGACAAAAACACACAAATATTTAATTATATTAATTAAGCTTATTAAGTATTCTATCATATAATACCACTTGCACAAGCATTATCTTGTCGAATTCACAAATCTTTCTCATTTCGATATAGTTATATTTTGCTCAAAACATAAAAACTGCCATTTTCCTAGCTGTAGCTAGTAAAATGACAGTTCTAAGCATTATATTATGAAACAAATTACAACTTATTTATTACGTCTTTCAGGCGCTGTGCCGCTTCTTTTGTGCGCTGTGCTTCGCCAAATCCAGACATGCGGAAATATCCCTCGCCATTATTTCCAAATCCTGCGCCCGGGGTTCCTACCACACCGCCTTCTTTAAGCAACATATCAAAAAAGTCCCAGCTTCCCATACCATTTGGGCACTGCATCCATATATATGGGCTGTTTGTTCCACCTGAGTGCCAAACGCCTACTTCTTTTAGCGCATCGCTGATGGTTTTTGCGTTATTCTTATAATACTCCACATTTTCAAAGCAAGCCTTCATGCCTTCCTCTGTGAAAACCTCTGCTGCAGCTTTTTGAATAATATATGATGTTTCGTTGTATTTGCTAGCTTGACGACGCGCCCACATTGCGTTTAGACTTTGTCCTGAAGGCTTAATGTCTTGTGGTACTACGGTGTATCCACAACGTGTGCCGGTGAAGCCTGCAATTTTTGAAAAAGAGCAAATTTCCACCGCACAGTCTTTTGCGCCTTCCACTTCATAAATCGAATGTGGAACATCTTGCCCTGTAACAAACACTTCATACGCTGCATCAAACAAAATCAGTGCATCGTTTTCTTTAGCATAGCGCACCCACTCGGCAAGTTGTGTTTTAGTATATGCTGCGCCTGTGGGATTGTTTGGGCTGCAAATATAGATTAAATCTACATGTTGGCCAAATGGTGGTGCAGGCAAGAAGTCATTTTCCTTTGTGGCGTTTACATAAGTGATTTTTCTGCCGGCCATCACGTTAGTATCCACATAAACAGGGTACACAGGATCCGGTACCAAAACGACATTGTCTTCGCTAAACAAATCTACAAAGTTGCCACAGTCACTCTTTGCACCATCCGAGATGAAAATTTCCGAATTGTCCAAAGAAACACCAAATCCGTTATAATATCCTGCAATTCTTTCTTTCAAGAACGGATAGCCCGTATCTGGTCCATATCCATGAAATGTTGCAGCATCGCCCATTTCTTTGCTGGCATCCACCATAGCTTTCACCACCGGTGCCGCCAAAGGACGGGTTACATCTCCTATTCCCAAACGAATTATATCTGCGTCAGGATTTGCTTTGGTGTAAGCTGATATGCGATTTGCAATATCAACAAATAAATAACTTTTTGACAGATTTTGATAATTTGTGTTCAGTTTCAATGCAATTTTCCTCTTTTCAATATATGTTTATCATCTAAAGAACAAAGCTTTGGTAGGGTATTGCGGCTCGCAAGTTACGGTGATACCCAGTTTCAAAAATGTGCTTTCGTCGCCACGTGTGATGATATCTGAGCAGTGCACATCGCACCCACGCAGTTTTGGCAGACATTCAAGTGCCTTTTCTGCTTTTTCATCTGTGACCGCCGAAATGGACAACGCCTGAAGCACCTCTTCAAGTTTCAGCACCGGATACTGGCTTCCCAGCATTTCTTTTTTAAGGCGCA
>CAYIZZ010000034.1:0-19577 GCA_964367945.1 uncultured Oscillospiraceae bacterium
ATGTTTGGTGCGGTAGAGGCTGAAGCAGAAGAAAATGAAGACATGTTCACACAGCCGCAAGCTGAAGAAGATGCTGAAGATGCAATCAATATTTTCGATACAAAAGAATTGATTGAAGATGAAGTTAATGCAGGACTTGCAGCTATTTTTAATAATGCAGAACTTGAAATGAATGAAGGCTTGTTTGCACAGCCGCAAGCGGAAGAAAGTGCAGATGAGGTAGATGTTTTTGATGTGGTAGAGCCGCAAGATGACTTGTTTACAGATGTTTCGGCACAAGCAGATGACGGCATGTTGCAGGAAAGCGAAGATATATTTGAAGAAGACTTTTTCGATGTTGGAAAAGAGCAAGATACCGAAGCACAACCAAACAATATAGAAGACTTTTTTGATGTGGATGAAGTACAAACAAGCTCGGATATAGATTTGTTTGATGTAGAAGATGTGGAACCGCAAGAAGACTTTGCACAAAATGTTTTGCAAGCAATAGCGTTGCAAGATCAAGACATAGATGCACCTATGCCACTGTCACAGTATGTGGAAAGTGATGTTGTAGCAGAGCAAGAAAGCATGGATATACCACAAGAAGAACAAACGATGCGATTAGTGGGTGAAATATTTAAAACATATATTTTGGCCGAGCACAATAATGTTCTTTGCCTGGTAGATAAACATGCAGCTCACGAGAGGATACTGTATGAACAGCTTATAAGCGAAAGGGGTAGCGCAGGTAGTCAGCAGCTACTCGCACCGGTGCACGTTGATCTGTCGGCGGCAGAGAAAGACGCCTTGCTCCAAAATAGTGATGTGCTGATGAATGCAGGCATTGAGGTGGAAGACTTTGGTGGAAATGCTGTGTTGGTGCGTGGAGTGCCGGATGACGTGGAAAACACCGATATTGAAAATCTGGTGATAGAAGTTGCGGCAAGGATGTCTGAAAATGGCAACGACAGCATGAATGAAAAAACAGAATGGGTGCTACATTCCATTGCGTGCAGAGCTGCCACAAAAGCCGGAGATACAACACATCCTGAAGAATTGCTGGCGCTAGCGTGTGATATTTTAAGTGGTAGGGTACCAATGTTTTGTCCTCATGGGCGCCCGGTTGTGCTGGAAATCACCAAAAAGGAGCTGGAGAAACAGTTTGGCCGACTTGGATAAAACAAAGCTGATAGTAGTGTGTGGCCCTACAGCCACGGGGAAATCCAGCCTTGCTGTGAGGCTGGCAAAGCAGTATAATGGCGAAATAATCAGCGCAGATTCGATGCAAATTTATAAAGGCCTGGTGGTAGGTACTGCCGCTGAAACCAATACAGACGGTGTACCTCAGCATTTGGTGGGTTTTCTTTCTCCGAAAGAGCGATTTTCTACTGCTGATTGGCAAGAAAAGGCAAAAGAGCTTATTAAAGATATCACAGCAAGAGGTGCTGTTCCGATTATTTGTGGTGGAACAGGGCTTTACATCAGCAGCTTATTGCAAGGGCTCAGCTTTGAAAAAGAAGATACAAACGAAGAGCTGAGAAAAGAGCTTGCAAGCGAGTGGGAAAACTGTGGCGGCAAAGCTATGCTGGAAAAACTGGCAAAGTATGATCCTCAGCGTGCAGTGCAGCTGCATGAAAATGATAAAAAACGTGTTTTGCGAGCGCTGGAACAAAGTATTATAACAGGCCTTAGTGCACAGCAGAGAAATGAGCTTAGCAAGCAATATCCTTCGCCATATGATGCGCTGGTTTTGGGTATAAACTATAAAGAACGCAGCAGCCTTTATGCCGCTATAGAAAAGCGGGTAGATATCATGATGCAAGATGACCTGATATCAGAAGCAAAGATGGTGTGGGAAAATAAAGAGGCATATAAAACTGCCGTGCAGGCAATAGGATACAAAGAATTTTTCCCCTATTTTGAAGGGGTGCAATCTCAAGAAGACTGTGTGAAGAAATTAAAACAAGCCACCAGAAACTATGCCAAAAGGCAAGTTACATGGTTTTCTAAAATGCAAGAAATCCATTGGTTTTGTCCGCAAACTGATAACATGCAAGAGGAAATATATGCACTTTGTGCATCGTTTTTGTAATAGTTTTTTTACTGTAAAAGCAGTATGCAAGCGTTATGTTGTGGGTGATTTGTGGCAAAAAAGTAGATGGTATTCACTATGATAAGGTATTTATGCTGATTTGTTATGTAAAATCAGTGCTTATCAGAAGGGAGACAAGTACACTGAAAAAGGAAATTTATCCAAAAGAAGATAGAATACAATATGATGGATATGACGCAAAAATAGAGCAAGAAGAATTTCGGACGAAACAAAGAAAAGTAAATATACGCAAGTATTTGAAATTGCTATATTTGTTGCCGTTAATACCTATTGTATATTTTGCGATACAAGTATTTATCGTTATATCGCCGCGTATGCGTACCGATGTAGTGAAAAATGGAACTATGACAGATTACATGACGGTGAATGGTCAAGTGGTGCTGGATAGCCAGCCGATATATAGCGACATGTCGGGATATATTTACTATACCGTCCAAGATGGCGAGCGTGTGTCGAATGACACAGAAGTGGCGCAGTTTTTTGCAACAGAGGCCGGTGTGGAAGCAATGGACATCATTGCGGCGGCCGATGAAGAGCTTGAAATGATACAAGAGGCATCGCAAACAGTGGTGGAAGGCAGTGACCTTGAAAATTTGCTGGATGAGATGCAAACGGGCTTATATAGCTTGCTAAATGCAATGGAATCAAACAATTATTCAGAGTTGGAATCAGTGGTGGGTCAGTTGAGCTTGGCTGACAATAAAATGCAGATTGCCACAGGTGAGGCTACGGATTTTGATGCGTATATAGCAAGCCTGGAAAGCCTTAAAGATGAATATGAAATTTTGGCGGTGCCCATAGGTGTGGCTACTGTGTCGGACAGTGGATATTTTGTGTCTTCAGAGCTGCAAGACGTGGTGTCTTTGGACTATGAAGCGGCCGCAGGGATGGATCCTATTTCTTTACAGCAGACAATGAATGATGAGCCAATATACCATAATGAGAATGTACTGGGACATATTGTTAAAGACTATAAGTGGTCATATTTCACCACAGTGTCTGCAAGTGAGGCGCAGAGGTTTGTTGTGGGCGATAAATCGTTGCGGCTACGTTTTCCAAACAGCGGCGGTATGGAAGTATCTGTGGAAGTGGAAAGCGTTACAGTGGACGAGGTGAACGACCTTGCTAAAATAGAGCTGTTTTGTGATGAGATTAGCGCAGATGTGCTATCGATGCATGTGGAAGAAGCTGAGATTGTTTTTGGGGTAGAAGAAGGCGTGCGAATCCCAAAAGAAGCACTGAGGCTGGTCAACGAAACAAATGAAGATGGCAGTGTTAGCACTCATCAAGGCGTGTATATACAGTTCGGAAATATGGTATACTTCAGACGCGTGGAAATAATACTAGAGGATGAATACTACTTTTTGGCTTCGTGGGATTATGAAAGTGGTGTAAACGAGGTGCAACTGTACGATACAGTGGTGGTAGACCCAGGAGGTGTGGAGCTATATGACGGTAAAATACTGTGATGAAGAGCTGATACGCCGTAATGTGGAAGAAGTTAGGGAACAAATTGCCAATGCGGCAATCAAAGCGGGAAGAAATCCCGGTGAAATTACCCTTGTTGGGGTGAGTAAGACCCAGCCACCACAAGCAGTGCGTGCTTTGATAAATGCAGGCGTAGAGATAATTGGAGAAAATAGAGTACAAGAACTGCTGGAAAAAGAAGAGCATTTGAAAGATATTCCACATAAAACACATCTTATTGGACATTTGCAACGAAACAAAGCAAAATTTTTACCGGGACATGTGGATATGGTGCAGAGCCTTTCAAGTGTTCAGACAATGCAAGCTTTGCAAAAGGCTTATGCTGATAAAACAAAGCCGATCGATGTGCTGATAGAAGTAAATATTGGCGATGAATCGAGTAAAACAGGGATAGATAAAGGCGAGGTTATGGAGCTTGCCGCCATGGTTTGCCAAAGTAAAGAGCTTTGCCTGCGTGGGCTGATGGCCATACCACCGTATTTAGAAGGTGAAGCTGTGCGCATTTATTTTGCACAAATGTATCAACTGTTTATTGACATAAAGGCAAAAAAAATGGATAATAATACTATTAATGTATTATCTATGGGTATGTCTTCAGATTTTGAGTTTGCCATTGCTGAAGGATCCACAATGGTACGTGTGGGAACCCGATTGTTTGGTCAGAGAAATGTACGGTAAAATCATCTCAAAGATAGGTAAAGGAGACTGAATATGGGTTTATTTGATAAAATCCGTGATATCATGGGCGTAGAGGAAGACGATTACGAAAATGAAGAGATGGAGTTTGTTGGCGCGAATAGCATGACAGCATCCTCAAGTGATGTATCTGCGTCAAAAAGCAACAAAGTAGTAAGCGTAAATGCTACCACGTCTTTGCAGGTGGTGTTGGTTTCACCGGAACGTTTTGACGACGCTTCTTCGGTGGCCGATCTTTTGATTGAACGTCGTGCTGTGGTACTGAATTTAGAGGGCACACCCAAAGAAGCCTCCAGACGCCTTTTGGACTTTTTGACAGGTGTTTCGTATGCAAACGATGGACATATTAAGCGTGTGGCAAACAACACCTTTATCATCACGCCTAGAAATGTGGATATTGTGGGAGATATTTTAGACGAGCTTCAAAACAATGGCTCCTTGTGGTAAGCATGGACGCTTGGTAAGGCGCAGAGCAATAAACATGCTCTGCGTTCGTCTGCGTTTTTGTGAAAAGTGCGGATGATAAATATAGTGGTTATATAATGAATAGTGATGGAATATACAGGAGGTAGGCACAATGACTTCAAAAGATATTAGGAGCCAGCCGTTTGAAATTGTTCGCAAAGGATATAATCCGGATGCTGTGGATGATTATTTGATGCAAGTGGCAAAAGCTATGGAGCGTGTGGAAAATGACTTGTATACGGCTATGACTGAGCGTGACCAGTATCTTGAGCAAAGAGACACTCTTTTAGCGGATAAAGAAGACTTGCAAGCGAAACTATATGTTTTGGCAGGTAAGGTAGAGGAATATCGTGGCCACGAAGATTCTTTGAAAACAGTTCTTATCAATGCACAGCGCATGGGTGAGACAGTGGTGCATGAGGCAAAACAAAAAGCAGAGCAAATACTGAGAGATGCTACCGGCCAAAGCGAACTATTGCGCCAACGTGCCGAGGAAGAAACACGCAGAGAATGCGCTACACTTGAAAATCTTCAAGGTGAAGTGAAAACATTCAAAACAACAATTTTGAACTTGTATAAACAGCATATTGAATCGCTGAGTGCGCTGGATGCACCTATGCAGCATGCACATGAAATCCTTAGCGATATGCGGCCTCAGCAAAAAGAAGATGAAGTGAGTGCTGTAGCAGAGCAAGATGATATAGCTGCTGTGAACATATTACAGCAAGCACCGGCAACTTTACCGGCCCAGGAAAATCCTCTTGAGGTATCTTTAAAAGCAGACCCGTTTAGCATAGAGAATGACTTTCAAACAGAGGAAAAAGTAAACCTTCAAAGCAATCCTTTTGAAGCAAGCGCGAAAGAGGTTGAAGATTTATTTGCAGAGCCAAAAATGGATGATCAGTTTTCGTTTGATATAGGACAAAACCAAGATGAAAACCCATTTGCAAGCTTTGATAATAATCAAAAAGGGATGTTCGACAATGATTTGTTCGGCAATGAAATGCCGGAAGAAAAATAGCAATATCATAAATCCCATGCGTGGGATATAATAACATTATAAGTCTCAGAAGGAGAAGTGAAATGCCCGACGAATATAACAGCACATTAAATTTACCGAAAACCGAGTTTAGCATGCGTGCCGGCCTACCTAAAAAAGAGCCGGAGATGCTGCAGGAGTGGTTGGCGGAAGATCTTTATAACGAAATGGTGAAAGCCAATGAAGGCAAGCCTTTATATATTTTGCATGATGGCCCTCCATATGCAAACGGCGACATACATATGGGTCACGCGCTTAATAAGGTGCTGAAAGACATCATTGTGCGTTATAAAAATATGTCGGGATTTAAAGCACCCTATGTTCCGGGATGGGATACTCATGGCCTGCCTATAGAGCGCAAGGCGATGGAAAAAGTGAAAAATGACGCCAAAAAGGCAAAAAAAGCAGGTGCGGAGCATAGTGCTGAAGTGTCAGACTATGAACTGCGCGAAATTTGCCATGAGTTTGCTATGAAATATGTAAATGCCCAAAGCGAGCAATTTCAGCGCTTGGGTGTTTTGGGCGACTTTGAAAACCCATACATCACCTTGACCCCGGAGTATGAAGCAAATCAAATTGCTGTGTTTGGCGAGATTGCTAAAAAAGGATATATCTACAAAGGTCTGAAACCGGTAAGTTGGTGTGCGTCCGACCGTACAGCTTTGGCCGAGGCGGAAATTGAGTACGAAGATGAAGAAGTGGATACCGTGTATGTAGGCTTCCAAGTGGTGAAAGACAACGGCGCGCTTGAAAAAGCCGGAGTACCTGCCGATAAGGCGTGGTTTGTTATTTGGACCACTACCACATGGACATTGCCCGGCAACGTGGCTATTTGTCTGGGACCGAAGTTTGAATATGTGGCTGCTCGTGTGGGTGAGAGATATTATATCGTGGCGAAAGAGCTGTTGAAAGCTTCCATGGAGGCTTGCGATATCACCGATTACGAAGTTGTGGCAACGTTTACTGGTGCAGAGCTTGAGCGTATTGAGACAAAGCACGTCTATTTAGATAGGCGTTCACTTGTTATTGTGGGCGATCATGTGACACTGGAAAGTGGCACAGGTTGTGTTCACACAGCTCCCGGCCATGGCGTGGAAGACTATGAAGTGTGTAACCGTTTTTATCCCGAGCTTCCAATGGTTGTGCCGGTGGATGACGACGGAAAACTCACAAAGGAAGCCGGACAATTTGAAGGATTGCCGGTGTTCAAAGCTAGCGCTGTTATCCAAGAAGCTCTTAAAGAATCAGGCCATCTTGTGGGTGTTCAGCGTGTTAGTCACAGTTATCCGCATTGCTGGCGTTGCCATAGCTCTATTATATTCCGTGCCACCGAGCAATGGTTCTGCTCTGTGGAAGACTTCAAGGAAGAAACTTACAAAGCTGTTGATGAAGTGAAATGGACTCCGGAATGGGGCAAGGCACGTATGCAGGGCATGGTGCAAGATCGCTCTGACTGGTGTATCTCTCGTCAAAGGCTTTGGGGCGTTCCTATACCTGTATTTTATTGTGATGATTGTGGAAAATACATCATCAATGATGAAACCATTGACGTGGTAAAAGAACTGTTTGCAGAAGAAGGTTCTAATGCGTGGTTTAAATATTCGGCAAATGATATTTTGCCGGATGGTTTTAAATGCCCGGATTGTGGAGCAAAACATTTCAGAAAAGAACGCGACACAATGGACGTATGGTTTGATTCCGGCACAAGTTATGCTACAGTGCTGGGCGAAGGCAGCAAATGGGCAGATCATCCATTCCCGGCAGACCTTTATCTTGAAGGTAGCGACCAATATAGAGGCTGGTTCCAGTCCTCATTGCTCACATCTGTGGCTACACGTGGCACAGCACCATACAAGGGCGTGCTGAGCTGTGGCTGGGTAGTGGACGAAGAAAAGAAAAAAATGTCCAAAAGTCGTGGAAATGGTATTGCACCCGCTAATATTATCAAGGACTACGGCGCAGATATCATTCGCATGTGGGTGGCTTCTGCCAATTATCAAGTGGATATGCATATCAGCTTTGACATCTTAAAGCAGATTTCTGAATCTTACAGAAAAATTCGCAATACAGCAAGATTTATACTGGGGAATATCAGTGATTTCAATCCTGATACAGACAGTGTTCCATATGCGGAACTACCCGAGCTTGACCGCTGGGCGCTAGCGAAAACAGACGACCTACTTGGTCTTGCTGCGAATGGATACGAGCAGTTTGACTTCCATGTTGTCACACATAACCTACTGCGTTTTTGTGTAGTGGATATGTCTAATTTCTATCTGGACATCATCAAAGATCGTATTTATATCAATCCGCCAAATAGTAAAGAGCGTAGAGCGGCACAAACAACTATGTTTGAGATTTTGGTCTCTATGACAAAGCTTTTAGCGCCTGTTTTGGCATACACTTCTCAGGAAATTTGGCAATATATACCAAGCTTTGAGGGTAAGGGAAAATATGTGATACTGCATGATATACCAAAAAGCGGACGGTATACTCTTACAAAAGAAGAAAGTGAAAAATGGGAGAAGATTGCGGCTATAAACACTGATGTTAAAAAAGTGCTTGAGCTAGCTCGTGCAAATAAAGAAATCGGCTCTTCATTAGAAGCGAAAGTGATTTTACATACAGAAGATGATGCATTACATGCGTTCATAGAGTCTGTGCAAGCAGAACTTCCCGACATCTTTATTGTGTCGCAGGTAGAGCTGGCTAAAAACGGAAACGGTGCACCTGGTGAAACAGAGAATCTGTTTGTTCAAGTAGCGCGTGCAGATGGCGAAAAATGTGAACGATGCTGGCAATATCAAGAAAGTGTGGGAAAAAATGAAAAACATTCCACTATTTGCCAAAGATGTAGCGATGTAATGGAGCAACTTTAAAAACTGAAAGATGCGCAAAGCTATGGCTTTGCGCATCTGGTTATTATTACTTAAAAGAACAGATAGGAGAATTTTCTTGATTTTGACAATTGCATTACCTGCAATATTGATTATTATAGACCAAATCATAAAAAATTGGGCAGTGGAGCAGCTTATGCCGGTAGGCACAATGCCTTTAATACCCGGAATAATTGGGTTTAGGTATATAGAAAACACCGGCTCTGCATTCAGTCTTTTTGCAAATCATCAGACGTTTTTAACTTGGTTTACAGCGATTATTTTAGTGGGATTATTTTTGTTTTTGCTATTTAAAAGGCCTAAATCGAATGTGGAATATATATCACTTTTGTTTGTTTTTGCAGGTGGTGTGGGCAACTGGATTGATAGGATCACAAGAGGATTTGTAGTAGATTTTTTTGATTTTCAGTTTATGAACTTTGCTGTATTTAATGTGGCAGATATTTTCATCACAGTTGGTTGTGGCGTGTTCTTGCTTTCTATGATATATGCCGAAATTCAGGAAAAAAAGAAAAAGCAACTAGAAGAAGCAAAAGAAAAATCTTCTGAAGACGGTGAAGAAAAAGAAGTGAAAAACACCGAAGACAAAGAAGAAAAATCCGATAAAGAAGAAAAAACACAAGATAGCCCAAAGGAAGCGAATGGAGAAACTTAAAATAGTTGTATCCGAGTCAAAGGCAAATATGCGCCTTGATAGATATGTTGCAGACGAGGCATCTTTATCTCGTGCAGCCGCCCAAAAGCTGATAGAAGATGGAAATGTGACGGTGGCCGGCAAAAAGGTTGCCAAAAGCTATTTTGTTCAGTGTGAAGATGAAATAGAGGTTTTGATTCCTACACCGACAGAGATAGAGGCAGTGCCGCAAGATATCCCGATCTGTGTTGTGTATGAAGATGATCAGCTGTTGGTTGTGGACAAGCAAAGAGGAATGGTGGTACATCCGGCGGCGGGAAATGTTGACGGCACGCTGGTAAATGCAC
Organism: uncultured Oscillospiraceae bacterium; assembly: GCA_964367945.1. Classification (GTDB taxonomy): domain Bacteria; phylum Bacillota; class Clostridia; order Oscillospirales; family Ruminococcaceae; genus JAAYCI01. The sequence continues at coordinate 9,662 of CAYIZZ010000034.1, forward strand.
TGTTATATCATTGCGCAAATACCGGCCTTTCGGTGATTGGTGGCAAGATACGCCCTGGAATTGTACATCGGATTGATAAAGACACCAGTGGACTTTTGGTGGTTGCTAAAAATGATGATGCACATAAGCATTTGGCGCAGCAGTTTGCACAACATTCTATTGACCGTGTTTATCATGCCGTGGTGCATGGCAGGTTTAAGGAAGATTCAGGTACGGTGGATGCATTTATTGCTCGCAGTAGGCTGGACCGTAAAAAAATGGCAGTGGCAAAAAATGGCGGAAAAAGAGCAGTGACACATTGGCAGGTACAAGAGAGGTATACAAATTTTACTTATCTTAAACTGCAACTGGAAACAGGACGTACACATCAAATAAGGGTACACATGGCTCATATAGGACACCCTTTGGCCGGAGATATGGTATATGGACCTAAAAAAGGTGTAAAACAGCTGCAAGGACAATGCTTGCATGCGGGCAAACTGGGATTTATACACCCAAAGTCAGGTGAATATATCGGCTTTGAAAGTCCACTTCCTGAATACTTTACGTCATATCTTAATACAATAAATAAAAACTAGAAACACCTAAGGAGGAGAGGGTTTGAGGCAAGAACCGCTTAACGGAATAATGGTATTATCCGATATGGACGGAACATTGGTGGGGCCGGATCAAACTGTTGATTCCTGCAACTTGGAAACAATACGGCTGTTTACCATGCTTGGCGGAAAATTTTCTGTAGCAAGTGGTCGCAGTCCTTCTTCAATAGAAATTTTCCCACAATTGACAGAACTGTTATCACCGGGTATTACTAGCGGTGGTGCAGTAATATATGACTTTCAGCATAAAAAGCCGATTGAGATTTTTCCGTTACCTACGGCAGTATCAGCCAAAGCACTCGCTGATATTGTGGAAGAGTTTCCGGACATAGGCGCTATGATAATCGGTGATGATTTGCGTATTTATCAAGTGAAATATTCGCATAATTTACATAAGCTTTTTGATGACGAAAAAAGTACATATTTTCACAAACCACAAGAGGATTTACCGATAACATGGACAAAGGTACTGTTTGCTCAGTCAAAAGAGTACTTGGAAAAGGTGAGTGAATTTGTAAACGAAAGAGATTATCATGGAGTATATTTCGTGGCTACCGGAGATAATTATCTTGAGATGATGCCACAAGGTGTGACGAAGGGTAGTGCAATGCACAGCCTATGTGAGATATTGAATGTACCTGTGAAAAATGTGCATATGATAGGCGATTATTATAACGATGTAGAAATAATGAAAGAAGCCGGGTATGCTGTAGCAATGCAAAATGCACCGGATGATATAAAAGAGTTTGTCGATGAGATAACTGCAAGTAATGAGGATAGTGGTGTGGGTCAGTTTTTGTATAAGCTGATTCAAAAATATACAACATAACAAATATTAAATATGAAACAAGAATTAAAGCACGCTTTGAAATTGTTTTTAATTGCTGCCATTGTTATTATCGTGGTGGCATTATTTGGCGTATATCCGCCGTTGTACCAAAGCGATGGGTATAAACCGCTTAGCGCACAGCCGTTCAAAGAAGATGTAAGTGACAAAATAAATATCAATACAGCGCCACTGTGGGAACTTTTGTTACTTCCCGGAATAGGTGAAGAAAAAGCACAAGCTATTATAGATTTTAGAACAGAAAACGGACCATTCGAAGCAGTAGATGAGATGATGGATGTGCATGGGATAGGCACAAAAACATTGCAGGAATTAAAAGACATGATCGAGACTTAGAAAATAGATAAGGGTTTTCACGGGAGGTGTATGGGTGTGCGTGAAGGAGATATTTTTATTAATCGAGAATTAAGCTGGCTTGAGTTTAATAGGCGGGTGTTGGATTTGTCGCAAGATGAAAATGTGCCGCTGGGTGAACGACTGAAGTTTGCAGCCATTTATCATTCGAATTTGGACGAGTTTTTCATGGTGAGGGTAGGCTCTCTTTACGATCAAACATTACTGAAAGTGGATAAAAGAGAAAATAAAACCCAAATGACACCTGCACAACAAGTGCAAGCTATCATGCCAAAAGTGGCGTCGCTGCAAAAAATAGTGGACAAAAATGTGGCTAAGCTATACGATCAAATACAGGAACAAGGTTTTGAAAAAGTGACGTTTTCAAAGCTGAGTAAGCCACAACTGAACCAGTGGAAAAAATATTTTATGCGGGAGTTATTACCTGTTTTGTCGCCACAAATTGTAGATAGGCGGCATCCGTTTCCGTTTTTGCGTGACAGAGAAATGTACGTGGGAATTTTACTGAAAGAAAAGAAAAACGATGAAAATACCACGTTTGCACTAATACCTGTAAGTAGTCAGTTTGAACGTATGCACTTGCGCCATGAAGAGGATAAGACTCAATACGCTTTGGTGGGCGAGCTTATTATGCAGTATGCCGGCATGGCGTTTGAAAAGAATGTTATTGTGGAAAAATGTCTTTTTCGTGTGACGCGTAATGCGGATATCAATGTGGAAGAGGGTATGTTTGATCATGACATTGATTATCGTGTCGTGATGAGAGAGCTATTGAAAAAAAGACGCAAGCTGGCAGCAGTGAGGTTGCAAGTTTTTGGCAATGAATCGCAAAACATTGTGAATATTTTACTCGATAAACTTATGCTTCCAAAAGAGCAATGTATACCGCAAACAGCACCGCTGGATTTGTCTTTTATGTATAAATTATCATCATGTTTGCGCACAAAAAACAATCCAAAACTTTTCTATTCGCTGGTGAGGCCGGTGCCAAGTATTCACTCAGAGCTGTTATATGAAGAAGTTCATAAAAGGGATGTGCTGCTAAGCTTTCCATACCATAATATGCGGCCATTTATCAGGATGCTGTATAACGCAGCCAGAGACCCCGATGTGATATCTATAAAAATGACACTTTATAGGCTTGCGTCAGACTCTAAAGTGGTGGAGGCGTTGGTTACTGCTGCAGAAAATGGAAAAGAAGTGGTTACCATTGTGGAGCTTAGGGCTAGATTTGATGAGCAAAATAACATCGATTGGTCACATCAGCTGGAGCAAGCCGGATGCACGGTGATTTACGGTTTTAACGACTATAAAGTTCACTCAAAGTTGACGTTGATTACCAGGCGCAATGATACAAAGTATGAGTATATCACAGCTATTGGTACCGGCAACTACAACGAAAAAACAAGCGAACTGTATACGGATTTCACATATGTGACGGCAAACACTGCTATTGGTGAAGAAGTGTCGTCGGTGTTCAATAATATGGCAGTGGAGCGCTTGAGTGAATATGGCAAGCAACTGATTGTGGCGCCGCTGAGGTTTAAAAGTATTTTGCTGCAAGAAGTTAGGGAAGAAATGCTGTATCATGCACAGACAGGTCAGGGAAAAATCATCTTGAAGTGTAACTCTATTTCAGACAAAAAGGTGATTGAAACACTTAGTGAAGCATCCATAGCCGGAATAAAAGTGGAGATGATAGTGCGTGGTATTTGCTGCTTACAGGCAGGCGTGCCGGGGCTAACAGATAACATTACTGTGCGCAGTTTGGTGGGACGATACTTAGAACATGCTAGAATTTATTGCTTTGGTGAAGGTGAAAGAGCACGTGTTTATATTGCGTCGGGAGATTTCCTTACACGAAACACAGAACGCCGTGTTGAAGTGGGGATTCGTATCGAGGATGCAAGAATAAAATCGATACTGCAAGATATTTTAAGCATGCAACTAAAAGATAATGTCAATGCAAGCATAATGCAGGCGGATGGTAGCTATACAAAAATAAAACCAAAGAAAAAAGATGAAAGAATAAATAGTCAGGTGGAAATGTATACGTATCTAAAACAGATATATGATGCATCGAATGATGAAAATATGCATGAAACCAAAAAAAGCACCGAAAAATCAAGTGGTGGATTATTTGCTCGCATACGACGGATATTTTTCTCATAGATATTGGCTACGGTAGCAGTGGCAAGAGTGAGGTAATATGGGGACGAAACAAAACTTATCTTGACGTGACAAACAAATATTATGTATGACTGGGAGTTACCATGAAATATAATGAAAATAAATACTTGAGCTATGGAATATCTTTTGGAATGCTGATAGGAACAGCATTGGGTACTGTTTTAGGAATATCTGTTGAGTCTGTTAGCATGGGTGTAGGTATTGGTATCGGTGCAGGAGTTGGGATGCTAGCAGGGATTGTAGTTGGCACAGCTATTGACCATAACAAGAAAAACAAAGATGATGATAACTAATTTAGTACATCAAATTAGGACAGTGTTTGTAAACGAAAATAACATAATAAAAAGCAACTGTATTTTTTACAGTTGCTTTTTTGATGTTGATTAAAGGTGGTATACATTTACTAATCCAAAAAGTCGGCATAAGACATTTTTTCGACTGACCACTGGCTTAAAGCGTCTGCAAGATGCGAGGCAGTGGATTTAGCGGCAGGTAAATCATGCAGGGCATAATTGCCACATTCTTCTCGTTTACTGCCCGGTATAGTGCCTTCAAAATTACAGACAAAGTCCATGCTTTGCTGGGTCAGTTTCAAGGCGTTTTCATGGGATAAACCTTTGGTGAGCAGATACATGCCTGTCAGGCAACCCATGGGACCTACATATAATATGTGGTCTTTCCATTCTGAGTTTCTCGCATAAGTGGCAAATAGATGCTCTAGTGTGTGAGATTCTCCGGGAGACAAGAAGTCGTCGTTGTTTGGCTTTTTCATGCGGATATCATATGTGACAATGTCATCAAAGTCAATCCTGGAAATATACATGCCTTCAGATATAGTGTCGTGATTTACAGAAAAGCTGGTAATTCGATCCATGATAGGTTCCTCCTAAAATGTTTATTCAGGCATACAACGAATAAGACCATGACGTGAGTCTACAGAAATAAGTTGTTTGTCTTTTAACTTAGTGGTAGCACCACCTGCACCCACAATCACAGGTTTGCCAAGTGTTAAGCCAACAATAGCCGCGTGGCTGTTTTCTCCGCCGGCTTCGGTGATGATGGCGACGGCATCTTTCATAGCGGAAAGCATGTCGTTGTTGGTGGCGGTGGTGACTAGGATATCGCCGGGATTAAACTTTTCTTTTATATCGCTACTGCCAAGGCAGATGGAAACAGGTCCGGTAGCGTTGTGCTCGTTGATGCCTACACCTGATACCAGTACATCGCCTATCAAGTGAGCACGTAGCATGTTGGTAGTACCGGGAATGCCTACAGGTGCGCCTGCTGTGAGGATGACTAAATCACCGTTTTGGACTAGGTTTTCTCTTTGTGCGGCGGCAACAGCACTATCTATCATTTCATCTGTATTGTTGGCATAAGGCATGATGATTGGGGTGATGCCCCAAGATAGATTTAACTGGCGTGCTGCGGCATTGGACATGACACAGGCAATGATAGGGGTTTCAGGACGATATTTGCTGATCATGCGGGCGGTCTCGCCACTACGTGTAACGGTGATGATAGCATCTGCGCCCGTGTCTAGGGCGGTGGTGCATGTGGCATGGGCTACGCTTTCAGTGACAGAAAGGCGAGTTTGCCCGGTTGTGTGAGTGTTAGATAAATGTTTTGAAGAAATTTCTTCTTCGGTGCGGCGTGCAATGGCGTCCATGGTACGAACAGCTTCTACAGGATAGTCGCCTGCGGCGGTCTCGCCACTGAGCATGATAGCGGAAGTGCCATCATAAATAGCGTTGGCAACATCGGTGATTTCGGCTCTTGTAGGACGAGGATTTTTCATCATGCTATCCAACATTTGGGTGGCGGTAATGGCAGGCCTGGCAGAGCTGTAGCAACGTTCTATAAGCTGTTTTTGAATAATGGGTATCTCGGTGTAATCAAGCTCTACACCCATGTCACCACGGGCAATCATAATACCGTTAGAAATAGCTAATATTTCTTCGATGTTATTTATACCTTCTTCGTTTTCGATCTTGGCAATGATTTTAATATCACTGCCACCATTTTGATCTAAAAGAATGCGTATATCTTGGATATCACGTGCTGTGCGTGTGAATGAAGCGGCTATAAAGTCAAAGCCATGCTTTGCGCCGAGCAGTATGTCAGACTTGTCTTTTGCAGATAAGTAAGGTGTGGACAAATGCACACCCGGCACGTTGATGCCTTTATTGTTGGATACATCACCACTGTTTAATACTTTACAGATGATATCCTCGCCTTTAATGTCTGTGACAATCATTTCAATCTTACCATCATCTATCAAAATGCGCTTGTCTATAGCGACGTCGGCATATAGGTTTTTGAAAGAAATGCTGCCGATAGTCTCGTCACCAACAATCTCACGTGGTGTTAAAGTAAAAGATTGACCGGTTACCAAGGAGATTTTGCCATCTTTGAATTTACCGAGGCGAATCTCAGGACCCTTTGTGTCCAAAAGTGCGGCAACAGGCAAACCCAGCTCTTTACGTAAGGCCTTCAGACGATTCAGCCGGACAAGCTGCTCCTCGTGGTTTCCGTGGGAAAAATTCATCCTAGCTACGTTCATGCCGGCCAGCATCATGTCGCGTAAAACTTCATCAGAATCACAGGCCGGACCAAGTGTACATACAATTTTTGTTTTTCTCATAGTTACTCCATAATATTAAAGTATAAGTAGATTTATTATAAACGGTTTAAAAAACGGTTGGATATCAAGGTGTAATCATATTATATAACGAAATACAACAGTTTGACAATTGCTGTTAATGTTAAAATATGGTAAAAGATATATTGCACATGAAAAAATATTACGCTTATAAAGAAAAAAGTGTAGTCTTTTGACTTTCTTTTGAAATCTTTTTGGGTTTCTTACAAAAAACCAAAAGGGATTTTTTATTTGCATGATTATAATAGTAAATAGCAAATAAAAAGGGGAGACAAATATGAAAAATGCAGTCGTTATTCCGGCACTGGAACCAAGTGAGGACTTGATAGCTTATATTGATGAGTTGATTTCACACAATATAGCGTCGATTATAGTGGTGAATGATGGTAGCAGCGAGGATTCAAACTATATATTTGCACAAATAAGCACAAAGAAAAACTGCATTGTTTTAACACATACAGAAAATATGGGTAAAGGCGTGGCACTAAAAACAGCCATTAGCTATATTAAGGACTATATGAAAGATATAGATGGCATTATAACAGCAGACGCAGACGGTCAGCACAGCGCATATGACGTGATGCGAATGAATGTGGCACTGAAAGGGAATAAGGATAAGTTGGTTTTGGGGGTGCGTGTGTTTGATGAAAATACACCGGCCAGAAGCATGATGGGAAACAGAATATCGGCAAAAACGCTTAGGCTGCTTTATGGTATAAAACTGGACGATACCCAAACAGGTCTACGTGCAATTTCAAGGAAGTATTTTGATTGGTTGCTTTCACTTCGTGGAGACAGGTATGAATATGAAATTAATATGCTGGTTTACAGCAAGAAAATTGCCTTGCAAATTCATACCGTTACCATCGAGACATTGTACTTTGACAATAATTCAGGTAGTCATTTCAGGACAGTTCGGGATGGCGGAAAAGTGTATCTGCAAATGCTGAGAGGGCTTTTTCAATATATAGGCAACTCCTGCATTTCGGCGGCAAGTGATATTGTGTTATTCACGATATTGTTTTACCTCATGCAGACAATGACAGATGGAATAACAGCAACAGCCATAGCGGCAAGCATTGCAAGAATCGCATCATCGTTTATTGATTTTAGGCTTAACCGCAGCACATTTGCAAGTAAAAACACCACAACATATAAAGCATATTTTAAGTATTATACTTTATGGGTGCTTCAGTTGTGTGCGTCTATTGTGCTGGTGACGATGTTTAGCAGTGTGTTTGGTGTAGCGCAAACAGTGATAAAACCGGTGATTGATTTTGGGCTTGGGATACTTAGCTATCAAACACAGCTTCACTGGGTGTTTAAAACTGAAAAAAAGTATGTGCCGTTTACAAATAATGTAAAAACACATATGCAGATAGCCGGTGGTAAATGATGATTATAATAATAGCGATACTGACAGTAATAAGCTGAGCATTATTATTTGAAAAATCAAGAAAGTCAATCAACTTAAAAAGGAGTAAACAAATCGCCATGAAAGCAACATCTTTTGGACTGATAGCCTTGGGAATAATAATTGTGATTGGTGTATTTATTGGGAAAATACGACTGCCACTAAGATGAAAATATGATATAAAAATGCCATGTTACCCATAAAACAGGTGACATGGCGTTTTTATGTTTGTTATATTATAATTATTACAAAGCGGAAATGGTATCCATTACATATTGGCTGTACTCTGTGCATGTAGCGCCGGTGTCGCGTCCGGTGACAGTGAGTTTCTTTTCTTCAAACATGCACATATCCAAAGCGCGCTCTAGCTTGCGGCTTTCTTCTACATAGCCAATGTGGTTCAGCAGCATTGCCGAAGCACGTAGCATACTGCAAGGATCAGCATATTGGCCGCGGCCATCTTCAATCATACGCACAGCTGAGCCATGGATAGCCTCAAACATAGCATACTGTTTGCCTACGTTCGCACTGCCTGCTGTGCCGACACCACCCATAAACTCGGCAGCTTCGTCAGAGATGATATCGCCATATAGGTTTGGCAGTACAAGCACTTCAAAATCTTTGCGACGTTTTGTGTCTACCAGTTTTGCTGTCACGATATCAGCATACCAGCTTTCAGCAGCAATGCCGGGATAGTTTTTTGCTACATCTAGGCAAATTCTTAAAAACTTACCATCGGTTTCTTTTACAACATTAGCCTTGGTGACCACGGCTACTTTATTTTTGCCGTTGCGCTTGGCATAATCAAAGGCAAGCTCTGCAATACGCTGTGTGGCGTCTGTGGTGGTGATGGTGAAGTCAACAGAAATGCCGTCTTCAGCTTCAAATCCCCATGTGCCAACTGCATAAGCACCCTCGCTATTTTCACGGAAGAACATCCAATCGATATCGTCTTGTGGAACTTTCACCGGACGTAAATTGGCAAACAAATCAAGTTCACGACGCATAGCAACGTTTGCGCTTTCGATGTTTTGAGCACCGTAAGCCGCATCAGGTGTGGTGGTGGGTCCCTTCAAAATCACATGGCAACTTTTCAGCTGGGCCAGTGTATCGTCGGGAATAGCCTTTTGCACAGCTAAACGGTTTTCAATGGTGAGGCCGTCGATGGTGACAAACTCTACCTTGCCGCTTTTGGTGGCATCTGCCAACAGATAACGAAGCACGTCCTCTGAAGCTTTTGTGATAACAGGGCCAATACCGTCTCCGCCGCAAATACCAATACGGATGGTAGGAAGTTTTTCATAATCCACAAAATCGCCCTGGGCACGAATGGCGGCCACACGATCTTTTTGGTTTTGTAAAATTGCCTCAAGGCGCTCGACTGCTTGCTGGTTGGTAAACATTATGATCCTCCTTAGATGATGAATAAATATGCATAACGTATATATTATAGCGCATATTGAAAATTGTTGTCAATTTATAAAAACACTCTTCATATAAAAACCAAAAAAACATGCTAAAAACAGCAATTTAATATAAGTTGAAAAAAATTCTCAAAAGAATAAAAAAAGTACTTTACATTTTTTTGGAAAAGTGATATAGTATTTAAAGACGCAAAACGCACACAACTTGTGCGGAGATGATAATCCGTGGTAGTTCAGTCGGTATCTAGAGATTCTTCGATTTTTGGAAAAAAGCGTTAGAAGCTCTCAAATCCGACTACAATATAATCCGTGGTAGTTCAGTCGGTATCTAGAGATTCTTCGATTTTTGGAAAAAAGCGTTAGAAACTCTCAAATCCGACTACAATATAATCCTCAATAGCTCAGTCGGTAGAGCATGCGGCTGTTAAC
>CAYIZZ010000035.1:0-19521 GCA_964367945.1 uncultured Oscillospiraceae bacterium
CATCTACTATTTCTGTTGCTGTTTTGCCTTCTTTGCGCATTTTCACAGCCATTTCAACCAAAAGACGCTGGCCTATGATGGCCTGTTGAGAATTCACAATATAAACATTATCATACCCACATATGTTTTTTGCTATTTCTGCCGATTGAAACGTACCACTCATCTCCGCCGATAGCGCCACAACCACCACATCATCCTGATTGTTTTTTGCTTGTTCAAACAATGTTAGATATGCATCCGGTGGCGGTTGACTGGTGGTAGGGTGTTCTTTTGTACTTTCTAAAAGCTCATAAAAAGACTGGAAAGACTCATCTGCCAGCTGATCATAAGCAACATCGCCGAAATTGATACAAATATTAACAAGGCTGATATCCATTTCTCTAGCCTGTGTGGTTGTAATATCGGACGCTGTATCGGTAATTATTTTTATCATTTATTTTCCTCTTGCATAATTTTAACAAACTTCTGAATAGTCTTGTCAATATATTCCACTTCATCTTCTGAAAAATCTTTACGGATAGCTTGCATCAGTTTGCTAATTGTATTATCTTGCATCCCGTAATAATCCAAGAATTTATCTGTCACTTCCAGATGATATTCCCTTTTATCCTCGTTTGATGGTATTTTCAGCACATATCCTTTATCCACCAAACAGCCCAATTTATAGTTTGCATTTGGCACTGATATATTCAAATATTTTGCAAACTGGCTGATGGTAGGCCTATTCAGCAAATAAATAATTTCCACACAGAAACTTTCAGTAGCAGACAAGCTACCATCACGTGTGCCGATTTTTTCTACCATTTGTTTGTAATAATTTGCACGAAACAAAAGATATAACTGCTCAAAACTTTTCTCAAGCATAAATATAACCTCCCACTAATTTACAATTGATAAATTCACCAATCATTATACCTTTAATACTCCAAAACTGTCAAGAAATCACAAACTCCTCACATACATACTAAGCTATAGTAAGTTTCACATCATCTGCTTTTACAGCTTTGGCCCCAGCAATCTAAAAAGAACCAGCGGCTCTTGTGATGTATTTACCAGGGTATACTCTTCACACGCACACGGAACAAATATCTGCTCTCCTTTTTCAAGAGAAAGCTCTTTCCCTGCGCCTGTTAAAGTACCTGTGCCACTCCATACATAAAATCCAGTGAATTCTCCTGTGTGCGCCATCTGCACTTTATTTTTCACCGTCATTTTATCCATTGCGAAACAAGGCGTGGTGTCATACCCCACCAGCCGAACAGTTTCTACATCGTCATCATTTTGCAATGTGTTTTTTTGCACCACCACTTCCATACACAAATCTTCATACGAATATCCCTCAAAATGTATACAGTCAAACATAGTCTCATACCCAAGCCCTTGATGATAGAACTCATCCGGCATTTCGCTACGTTTTTCAAATCTAATAGTAATATCGGTGGGCTCTTGAATTTCCATAAGTGTACATCCTGCACCTATGGCGTGTGGCATGCCACCTTTTACAATTATAGTCTCTCCCGCCACGGCCGGTATTTTATGCATCATACTGTACATTGCATTCACATCTTGATCGTAAAACGCCTTTATAAAAGCCTTCTTATTAACACCTTCGCGAAACCCAATATACAAGCATGGTTCTTCCACGTCATCTCGCACATTCAAAACATGCCATGACTCTATTTTGCCAAACTGCGAGTTGAAAAGCTCTCTTGCTGCTTTTTTATCGGGATGAACTTGCAGCGGCAATGTCACAGCCGAGTCAAGCACCTTAATCAGCACTCCCGGCGACATTCCAAACTGTTCTTTATGCTGTTTTCCCAGAACATTATCTGCATCTTTTTCTATATACTCATCAAACGGCATGGGCGGGTTTGTATCCATCACCCTGCACACACCCTCCACTACATCCCTTCCCGGTGTGTTGCCATACACAGCCGACAATACCCATTCTTCCGGAAACGAGCTGTCTTGTGGATTATCCTTGCCATGAAATCTATCTATCTCACGCCCACCTGTGTATGAGCGCCACACTCTTTCTGCATTCAACTTCACCGGTACATTATGTTCCAAAATACACTCACCTCTTTAATATATTTAAGAATCTTCATACTCTTTACTCGTATATCTATACATTATATATTTTAAAGTTATTGTATTTGATTTTTATAATTAATGCAATGTTTACCGGTACAAAAAAATAATTTCTTCTTATTTAAACGCATATTGCAAACATTTTTTCTTTTCTTTTGAAAATCTTAGGATTTATCTCCATCATATTTTCAGAATCATTATATATGATATAACAAAGCACTAAAAAGAAATCCGGATGCAACGTTGCAAGATTTTGTATAATATTTCATGCAAATACTTGCCTATGCGTGGTAATATATACAAGAAAACAAAATTAAAGGGGATAGCTATGCAAAAGTCTTGCATTTTAGTGGTAGAAGATGACAACGAGATCCGCAAGGGTATAGGTATATATCTGCGTACCCAGGGCTACGATGTGCTTTTGGCTCAAGATGGTGTAGAGGGGCTGGAAATCGTAAAGGAAAACGATGTCCATTTAGCCATTGTAGACATCATGATGCCACGCATGGACGGCATCACCATGGTGATGCACCTGCGCCAAACACATGATTTTCCCATCATCATGCTTAGCGCTAAAGGCGAAGAAATAGACAAGGTCACTGGCTTGAATATTGGAGCAGATGACTATGTCACAAAGCCGTTTGCACCGATGGAATTATTGGCCAGGGTAAACAGCCACTTGCGCAGATATGAGAGATATCTTAGCGCCCTCAGTGAAAAGATCGAAACACCCAAATCCACCATGATTACCGTTGGTGGACTGGAGCTTGATGAAAGTGCCGTACAGTTTTTTGTGGATGGCAATTCAGTAAAGCTAACGCCTATCGAGTTTAAAATTCTTACTTTGCTAATGAAACACCCGGGGCGTGTGTTTTCCAGCGAAGAAATCTATGAACGGGTATGGAACGAGCGCGCTGTAAACACAGAAACCATCATGGTCCATGTGCGCAACATCCGCGAAAAAATCGAAATCAACCCGAAAGAGCCAAAATATTTAAAGGTGGTATGGGGAATTGGATACAAAATTGAAGACCGTTAAATGGCCTAAACTTGGACTTAGCATCGCTATTTGTGTTATTTTTAGCATTTTAGTTATGACTTTTGCTTTTTTTGTCAGCGCATCGCACACGCCATATTATCAACATGCAGACTACGGCTATACTTTGCACAAAAACAGTTATGCTTTATATTGGAAGCTGACACAAAAAAATAGTGACATGCCCACACTGACCCCGACAGACATATTTTTCCCTGCTGCATCCGAGCTGGTGCAAGATATCTATACTGCACAGTCCAGCATAGGCATCACCCAAGAGCAAGCGCTTTTGCCCGAGTATATTTCAGAGTTTGACGCATATTCTTACGAAATAGTAAACTCTTGGTATCAATACTTAACATCACAAGATATCAACTATATCATGTACGACCAAGAAACCGGCAACACTGTGGGAAATTTTGGAGACGACATACTCAATCTTGCAAGAAACGGTGGTTCCATAGCTTCTTCGAATGAAAAAAGCGATTTGAACCAAAAGTATCTTTATTATATCGTCTTGCAATGGGATAGCGACGGGCATATGAGCATTGCCTCGTCAAACGGCATAAGCGATGCAGTTTCAGCACACATGCGTGATGATGGCATAGAAAACGATCTTTTCTATTCCGGAATCGATAGCAGCGTCTCTCAGCTCCTCAGTGGCACTATGGTGTCGCCGTCAAATGTCACCGCCGTATACGCTATGCCAAAGCTTGATACTCCCCTACAAAGCGGTCTTTATCAAACTGTTTACTACGACGCTATGTACAGTTTTGTGAACGAGCCGGGTTTTGCCTTCACATGCTTTGCCCTTTTGATTTTAAGCTTTATTTTAGGCCTCATCATCGCTTTTCATCAAAAGTTCCCGATAGAAGGCAGCTTTTTATCAAAACTGTCTCCTGAGTCTACGTTAGGCATTCTCTTACTATCTGCGTTTTTCATTGTCCCGGTAATGCAGTTCTTGCTTCCAAACTTTTTATACCAAAACCTATTCGCCAGTATAGGCATGCCGGTTTTCGGCGGTATGAGCTGGCTCGCTGTAATTGTTTACGGACTGGGTAGTTTTGTTATACTTTCTGCTTTATTCAGTATATCTCATGTTATGGGCATCTCTGTTTACCAGATTCATACCCTGGGTGTCAAAAAATACCTTTCCAAAAAGTCCTACATCATTATGTTTTTAGCATTTCTGGGCCGTCAGTTAAAGCGCTTGTGGCGTTATCTTTGCACCATAGATCTACGCGAGGCAAGTGATCGTGGCCTCATCAAAATAATGGTGGCAAACTTCCTTGTTATGGCTGCTTTAAGCTGTTTGTGGATTTTCTGCTTGCCACTACTTGTTGCATATACTATTATTGTTTTCATTTTACTGCGCAAAGAATATCGCAACTTGAAATCAAATTATTCAAAACTTATGCAGGCTGCACAAGACATTTCAAAAGGTAATCTAGACACCGTCATTTCCGAAGATGACCTTGGCGTGTTCGAGCCTATAAAACAAGAGCTTTGCAAGGTTCAGGATGGTTTCAGCCACGCAGTGGACCAGCATCTCAAAAGCCAAAATATGAAAACAGAGCTGATCACCAACGTTTCACATGATTTGAAAACACCGCTGACCGCAATTATCACTTATATAGACCTTCTGAAACAAGAAGATGTCAGCGAGGAAGATCGCCAAAGCTATATTGATACCCTCGATGTAAAAAGTCAGCGTTTAAAACGTTTGATAGAAGATCTTTTCGAGGTAAGCAAAGCCAGCAGCAAAAATATTGTTCTGACAAACAGCACAGTGGAGCTACAATCTTTACTAATGCAAGTGGAAGCCGAGGCCACAGAACTTCTAAGCTTGGTAAACATTACGTTTAAATATCATTTCCCAGACGAAAAATCCTTGATGATACTCGATGGCGAAAAAACTTCTAGAATATTTGAAAACCTAATTTTAAATGTTGCAAAATACTCACTTCCCGGCACTCGTGCTCATGTTACCATCATCCATGTTGATAATGGCGCTCATGTCACCATCAGCAACATTTCAAAATATGAGCTGGACTTTGATGAAGAGCAAATCACCGAACGGTTTGTACGTGGTGACATTTCCCGCAATACCGACGGCTCGGGCCTTGGTCTCGCCATTGCGAAAAGCTTCACCGAAGCTCAGGGCGGTCATTTCTCAGTCCAAATCGACGGTGATATGTTCAAAGCGATGGTGTGGCTACCATCCAACTTTTCGCCCGATGATGCCGCTAGCACCGATGATGAGCCCGACATTATGCCAGTTCACCCTCCTGTCGAAGGAGATGCACAAGCTATAGACGCTCCCACCCCTGACGATAACACACTTTCATAAATACACCTAATAGACCTCTCTTCTTACCATCGAAGGGAGGTCTATTATTTTGCAAATTATGCCACAAGTACAAAAAAACTCTGCAACACTCAGTTGCAGAGCCAAAATACTAAACCATTGTCAATCTTACTCATCTGATGACAACGCACCGTCTTGCAAACTTCCTTTGCTGGCAGCTTTCAGGTATGCGTTTATGAATCCATCCAAATCGCCATCCATTACAGCGTTTATGTTTCCATTTTCAAATCCTGTGCGATGATCTTTCGCCAAGGTATACGGCATAAACACATAACTGCGTATCTGGCTACCCCATGCAATATCTTTTTGCACACCTTTTATATCGTCTATTTTATCAAGATGTTCTCTCTCTTTTATCTGCACCAGCTTTGATATCAGCATTTTCATTGCATGCTCACGGTTTTGCACCTGACTGCGCTCGGCTTGGCTTGCCACCACAATTCCCGTGGGTATATGTGTCAGACGTACTGCCGACGATGTCTTATTAACGTGCTGTCCACCTGCGCCGGAAGCACGGTACACATCCATTTTTATGTCATCAGGACTAATTGTAACACTTTTATCTTGCTGTATTTCCGGCATCACTTCAATAGACGCAAAGCTGGTGTGTCTGCGTCCTGAGGAATCAAACGGCGACACTCTTACAAGGCGATGTACTCCATTTTCACTTTTCAAAAATCCATAGGCATTTTTGCCTTCCACCAGTACCGACGCACTTTTTATTCCGGCCTCTTCACCATCTAAAAAGTCAAGCACCGTGGTTTTATACCCTTGCATAAGCGCCCATTTTTGATACATTCTCAATAACATCTGCACCCAGTCCTGAGCTTCGGTACCACCGGCGCCCGCATGAAAAGTCAAAATCGCATTGTTTGCGTCATATTCACCTGAAAGCAATGTCACTAAACGCATTTGCTCTGATTGCTGTGCTAGCTGCTTTACGCACTCGTCGGCTTCCTGCGCTGCGTCCTCGTCTCCCTCTTCCCAAAGTTCCAAAAACGTTTGAGCGTCAGCCACTAAGTCCACAAGATTTGCATACGCTTGTATGCCATCGCGTATAGCGCCCATTTCACTGAACACTATTCCACTTTCAGCGGCGTTATCGTAAAATTCAGGCATAGAGCTTTTTGTTTCCAGCTCTTTCAGTCTACGCTCTTTTTCGCTGATACTAAGCGCATCTTTTAGCTCTTTCACTCCCGGAACAAGCTCCTCCAGACGGTTTTTTACATCATCAAATAACAGCATCTATATCTCCTTATGGCAGGTGTTTCCACCTTTCATTTATTTACACATCAACATTAATTTACATTTATCACATTAAAATACATCTATACTTAATACTACCTATTTTATTATAGTGTAAAACAGTTTACCTGTCTATATCTTAATTTTTGTTAATAATATGTAAATTTCTTTTGCTTTTCTCCTTAAAATAAGTTAGAATAAATACTGTAGCGTCCTAATTATTGCTTGATATTTTACTAAGGAGATTCCTATGAATCACACTGGAGATAATTGTCCTATTTGCAAAAATGAGTTTAAAGATAATGATGATGTTGTCATTTGTCCTTTTTGTGGTGCCCCATATCACCGCGAGTGTTACCAAAAATCCGGGTCGTGTATTTTTGAAGACAAGCACAGTTCCGGATTTGAATATATTTCACCTACCAGTGCTAAAAAGCCCGATTTGAAAGAGCCTTCAGACCCCACGCCCACCAAAGGAATTTTGTGCAAGCAATGCCAAACCGCCAACGACTCTTCCAACATTTTCTGTGAGCATTGCGGTGCTTCATTACACGCGCCGGTCGCTAGTCCTACTTCCACAAAATCCACTGGTTCTTTTTTTAGTGGTCTTTTCAATAATAGCACCCCTAATGTTGATCCCACAGGCGAAATAGATGGTATTTCATACCAAGAATGGAGCACTTTTTTTGGGCAAAACGCACCATTTTATCTAAGCCGCATGCAGCTTATGGAGTCTTTGAAACGTCCAATCAGCTTCATGTTCAGTGCTTTTTTCATCGGTCCGTTTTATTTTGCCTATCGTAAAATTTGGAATTGGGCTGCTATCTGTCTTGGGGCAAATTTCATTTTGGCTATACCGCAATATATTTTAATTGCCGCCAATGCCGGTGTTTTGTTCTTTCCATCTCTTTCCATGGATACTCTTGGCATCATGAATTCCATATCCACATACCTTCTTTTAGTCTCTCAGCTTTTATTCGGTATTTTTTCCGTTTACATTTATAAAAACCATGCCAAAAAACATATAAACTCCTTACGAGAAAAAGGTAAAAATGACGCTACTTATTATATGGAGCTATCGCGAGCCGGTGGCGTCAGTATCATTGGGGTGCTCATTGTGTTTGTCTTGATGATTGCTTTCTCTTTTGCTTTTGTGATTTTAATCAGTATTTTAGGTGGTCCTGATGCTTTAGCCGCTTTAACCACCAGTTATTAATAACACTATTTCTTTATTTAGCATTATTATTTTATGAAGGAGACCGGACAATGCTTAGCAAACTGCGAAGTTGGGGGCGTGGCACCACAGTGCCTCATCACAAATCCACAACAAACATGGTCACTGTCACCATGCCTCTTCCTGAAAAAATTTATCTATCTATGCAACAGCACATAGGAGCACCCAGTGTTCCTACCGTCCAACAAGGCGATACCGTCTATGTCGGCACCGTTGTGGGTAAAGCCGGCGGATTTGTTGGCGCCGATATCCACAGCAGTGTCTCCGGCACTGTTGTTTCGGTAGAGCCAATCACCACTCACACAGGGAACATAGCCGATTGCGTCATTGTTGAGCCTGACGGCCAGCAGACCATTGATGCATCCATTGTTCCCCCCACTGTGCGTGATAAGGAAACGTTTTTAGCCGCCATCAGGGCTTGCGGTCTTGTAGGACTGGGCGGTGCCGGTTTCCCAAGCAGTGTGAAGCTAGCACCTAAAAACCCGGAAAAAATTGATACTCTTGTCATCAATGCAGCCGAGTGCGAGCCCTATATCACTTCCGACAACAGGGAAATCATCGAATGTAGCGATAGCATCTTATCCGGTATCATGGCCTGTAAAAAATACCTGAATATACCAAAAGTCATCATCGGTATCGAGCGAAACAAGCCCGAGGCCATGGATTTACTTTTCAGCCTGACCGCGGGTGACTCTGAGCTTGAAGTATGTCCACTGCCTTCTCACTATCCACAAGGTGCTGAGAAGGTGCTGATACAAACTGCCACTTCTCGCGAAGTTCCGGGCAATGGTTTGCCTGCCGACATCGGAGTATTGGTACTTAATGTAACCACGGTTTCCGCTATAGGCAAATACCTTGCCAGCGGTATACCACTAACATCAAAACGGTTGACTGTAGACGGTGGTTGCATAACCAACCCCCAAAATGTAGAGGTGCCTATAGGCACTCCTGTAAAAGATGTTATAGCTTTTTGTGGTGGCTTTGCGTCTGCGCCTTCCAAGATTTTGATGGGCGGCCCAATGATGGGTGTTGCTCTTATCGACACATCCGTGCCGATTGTAAAACAAAACAACGCCATATTGGCACTGACAGATAAAGAGTCTTTATTCCCTACCCAGACTCCATGCATCCGATGCGGCCGATGCGTGATGAGCTGTCCTGTGAACTTGTCACCTATTGAGATAAAAGAAGCTTATGATAAACAAGAAATAGAGGTTTTACAAGATTTGCATGCCGAGGTCTGTATGGGCTGCGGCGTGTGTAGTTACGTATGTCCTGCCAAGATACCACTGTCACCTGTCACTACTTTGTCAAGACAACTGGTAATAAAACAAGCACGAAAATCTTAAAAAGGAGCACTCATGATAATGCAAGAAGGTAAATTGTCTGTTTCATCTTCACCTCATATTTTTTCCGGCGTTACCACACGCACCATAATGATGGGTGTTACCATTGCTTTGCTACCCACATTGGTAGCCTCTGCTTTCATTTTCGGGTGGAGCGTGTTATTGCTTACTGCTGTTACAGTAGCGGCATGTGTAGGCTTCGAGGCACTTTGGTGCTTCCTTATGAAAAAGCCCATGTCCATAGGTGACTTGTCTGCTGTTGTCACCGGTTTGATATTAGCCTTTAACTTGCCTCCGGCTTTCCCACTTTGGATGGCTGTTATCGGTGCTTTCATTTCTATCATCATCACAAAACAGCTTTTTGGTGGCTTAGGTCTTAATTTTGCCAATCCTGCTTTGGTCGGCCGTATGGTGCTACAACTTTCATTCACCGGCGACATGATAACATATGTTTATCCTGCTAGCATGCAGGGTGTGGATATTTTAGCCAGTTCCACTCCGCTATATGCCTTGCGCGACGGCACTGTCCCACTACTTGATATGCTGCTTGGCACTCATGCCGGAGTTTTGGGTGAAACATGTGCCATAACCCTGATCATGGGTGGTGTGTTCATGATAGCCACCCGTATCATCAGCCCCTTGATTCCTGCATTTTACATCGGCGGAACATTTTTATTTACATTCTTGTTTGGCCTTGGTGATTTATCTGTTTCTGTTTCTTTATTCCAAAGCTTTGCCTCTATATTTGGTGGTGGTTTATTGCTGGGTGCTTTTTTCATGGCTACTGACTACACAACCAGCCCCTACACACGCAGCGGAAAAATTGTCTACGGCCTGATACTGGCCCTGTTCACCGCTACCATCAGGCAATGGAGCAACGCCCCTGAAGGTGTATCTTATGCACTTTTACTTGCCAATTTAATTGTACCTTATATAAACAGTATATGTCGGCAACGTCCCATGGGCATTGCTCGCAAACTGAAAAAATCCGCCGAAAAGGAGGTTTCCAATGGCTGATAAAAATATTCAGGCAGGCGCTGATCCTACCACAAAAGCCTCGCCCTCGCCTAATCCCTCCGATACCGGCCACATACCGCTGAAGGGTGTGCCCCGAACACCACTTCCCACCCCTCAAAGGTTCAACCTAAAAAACACAGCCTCACATCAGCTTTCACCAAAAGAAAACGAGCCCAAAGAGCCTATTGTGACTACTCAAGATACGCAAGAATCGCCTGAAGTAACTGAAACTCCCGAGATAGCTGAAGTTCCCAAAGAAAATATTTCTGAAAATTCATCTGCCGGCACAATATCTTCCACGCCAAAAAAGCCGCCTAAAACTCAAGAGCAGATGGATTATGAATCGGCTATGAAAAATCACTTTAAAGAAAAATATTGGCAGCCGATATTTAGACCCATTGTGGTTTTAGTCAGCATTTGTGTTGTCACCAGTTTACTGTTATCTTTAACAAACTCTGTGACACAGCCGATTATTGCACAAAATCTTGCTGCTGCCGCCGAGCAAAGCCGCCTTTTATTGCTACCAAATGCTGAAGGCTTTGAGTCTGTCGACACTGCAGGTGCTGAAAATGTTACTGCAATATACAGCACCACCAACAATGTCGGCTGGATTATAGAAGCCTCTGCGCAAGGATATGCAGGAAAGGTACCTGTCATGGTAGCTTTTGATGATGGTGGCACCATTCTTGGCGTTTCATTCCCTGAAAACAGCGAAACGGTGGGTCTTGGCCAAAAAGTAAGAGAGCCTGAGTTTGCCCAGCAGTTTACAGACATCTCTGCTGAAAACATCACACTCGGCGATATTGATAAAATTGCGTCGGCCACCATTTCCAGCAGTGCCGCCGTAAATGCAATAAATGCAGCTATCAATGCCTACCATGTGCAAACCGGCACGTCTTCCGGTGTCATACCTACCGAAATCTCTGATGTGGGTGAATATTTGCTACCGGGCGAGATGCTGGTTCCCATCACTATCGATGCTAGCGATGTGCAGTCCACAGCTTATCATAGCGATAAAGGAAATTACATCATTTATGGCCAGGCGCAAAGTAGCGCTTCCCTTGTCACTGCGGCAGTTGCCATGGATGCTGAGGGCACCATCTTAAACTTGTGGATTGACACCTCGGGCGAGAGCGAACAATATGGCCAAACACTTGCATCAAACCGCGATTTCCTTGACAGTTTTGTCGGGCTTGACTATCCGGCAGACGTCGACGCTGTGGCCGATATCACCAGTTCTTCAGCCACTGTGATGCAAGCTGTCAATTCTGCCCTTGCGGCACTATCTTCGGCAAAGGAGGCTTCCTAAATGGACAAACCAAAACGCTCTAATCTATCGGTTTTTACAGCAGGTTTTCTGCGTGAAAATCCTGTACTACGCCTAGTTTTGGGCACATGTCCCACCCTTGCCGTCACCACTGCTGTTTTCAATGGTATAGGCATGGGCGCGGCCGCCACTTTTGTATTAATCTGTTCCAATGTGGTTATTTCTGCTTTGCGTAACTTTATCCCATCTAGGGTTCGCCTGCCCAGTTTCATCGTCATCATAGCATCCTTTGTTACATTGGTGCATATGCTTATCAGGGCATTTTTACCTGAGCTGAACGAGTCGTTGGGCGTATTCTTACCGCTTATCACTGTAAACTGCATCATCTTAGGCCGTGCAGAGATGTTTGCCTCTAAAAACGGTGTCGTCGCCTCGGCGCTGGACGGCCTTGGCATGGGCATCGGCTTTACCATAGTCATCACGTTTATGAGCGCCATTAGGGAGCTTCTGGGCGCAGGAACGCTAATGGGTTTTCAAATCATCCCTGAAGAAATCTCTCCTTTAGGCATCATGGGCCTACCTCCCGGCGGATTTTTCGTCTTTGGTATTTGCATGGCCTTAGCTTTTTATTTCGAGCATAAAATCGGCAACAACCCCAGCAAAAACATTGCATGTGGCACCTGTCCTTCTGCAGAATTTTGCACTGCGAAAGGAGATGAAGAATAATGGGACTAAAACTTGCATTCATCTTTTTTTCCATGATTTTGGTCAATAACTATGTGCTGGTAAAGTTTTTAGGCATCTGTCCATTCCTTGGTGTTTCCGGCAAACTTAAAAGCTCTGTAGGCATGAGTTTCGCAGTTATCTTTGTCATGGTTTTAGCCACTGCCGCCACTTGGCCCATATACACTTACTTTTTAGTACCTTATGGCCTTGAATACCTCAACAATATCTGTTTTATCCTTGTTATCGCTGTTTTAGTGCAACTGGTAGAAATTACTCTGCGTAAATATATCCCACCTTTATACAAATCGCTTGGTATTTTTTTACCACTTATCACCACAAACTGTGCCGTTTTAGGTGTCACTATTTTAAACATCGAAACAGCCAGTTTGATTGATGCAACTGCACCTTACTACACTTATGGTGAGGCATTGATATCTGCCGCCGGTGCAGGGGTAGGATTTTTAGTAGCTATGGTTCTTTTCACAGGGGTGCGTCGTGTGCTTGACCGTGCAAAGCCACCGAAAAGCTTCGAAGGCCTTCCGCTCACCTTGGTTGCAGCTTCCATCACCAGTATTTCTTTCATGGGCTTTGGTGGAATTTTAGAAAACCTGTTTGGCATCGCACTGTAATGTTTCTCATTTCTTAAATAAAATCCATTGTGCAATTCACACATATCAGTGTCACATTGCCATTATAAAGGAGTCTTATTTATGTCCGTAGCTGTTGCTGTTCTTATTGTAGCCTCTACAGGTTTGCTGGGCGCAATCGTCCTTGTTATTGCATCTAAGTTCATGTCGGTTGTTGTGGACGAGCGTATAGAGCAAATTTCTGCTGTTTTGCCGGCTGTCAACTGCGGCGCATGTGGTTTTGCCGGTTGCGCCGATTATGCCACCAGTATTGTAGAAAATAATGTAGCGGTAAACTTGTGTGTACCCGGTGGAGCCGCCACAGCAGACGATGTCGCCGGTATCATGGGCACTGTTGCAGGAGAAGTGGCTCAGTACAAGGCCATCATCGCATGTCAGGGGTCTTCTGAGTATACCACCGATAAATATAACTATAGCGGTCTTGCATCTTGTGCCACAAACGCGGTACTGCATGGTGGATACAAGTCATGTTCATATGGATGTCTTGGCTTTGGTGACTGCGTACGAGCATGTAAGTTTGGCGCTATTAGCGTAAACGATGGTATCGCACGCGTGAATCCCGAGCTATGTACAGGATGTGGCGCATGTGAAGAGGCATGTCCAAAACGTGTTATTTGGATTCGCGAGGTTAGCGAAAAGCCTGTTGTAATGTGTGCCAATCATCATCGTGGTGCCGCCACTCGTAAAGAGTGTACTGCCGGATGTATCGGCTGTAAAAAATGTGAAAAAACATGTCCCGATGGTGCTATCACTGTAACTGAAAACGTAGCTCGTATTGATTTAGAAAAATGCACCGGATGCAGAGCATGTGTAAACATATGCCCTGTAAAAGCTATTGCTATACCAAAAGCTGTATAAATTATACCTTTAACTCAAACTTAAAACCCCCGCATTGTTTTCACACATACGGGGGTTTGTTTTATAAAAATCAATCTTTTTTTGGTATTTTAATCTCAATTGTTTCGCTCACTATCCAGTTTACAGGATAGTCCCATTCATCTCGCAAAATGCTATCTTGCAACAGCTCATCAAAACACAAACACACTGTAGGACACGCTACATTTGGCAAATACCTGTCATAATACCCGCCACCATGCCCCAGCCTATATCCATTTCTATCTGCCGCAATGCAAGGCACTATCACTAAGTCGAGCTTGCTTGGAAGTATCAATGGCGCATCTATTTTCGGCTGTGGCACTCCGTATTTCCCAACACTTACATCATCCATCGAGGCAATCTGCAGTGCGTCCATTTTTCCTTTACCAAAACAATACGGTGCATACACTTTTTTGCCATCACTCAGTGCTTGTGTTACCATCTCGTTTGTTCTGGGCTCTGTTTTTGTGCTGATATACAAAAACACGTTTTGGCTTTCTTTCCAGCATTTGAGATTTTCCACTCTTTTTGTAATGTCATCACTTGCCTTTTTTATATATTCACCAGGCAGTTTTGCCATTTTTTCTCGCAAAATCTCTCTTTGCATCTTTTTTTCTTCTTTAAGCAAATGAACTGCCCCTTTTCTTGTCAACGTTTATACACCACCGCCGCACCAAAAGGCATCAGCGCTATCTTTGCAATCTTGAAACACTGCATTCCAAAAGGAATTCCCACAAAGGTAAGGCACAAAAGCGCACCGTTTATCACTGCTTCCAGCGCCAGTAGCCATCCTGCAAATATTATCCAAAAGAAATTTGCCACCGCTGATCTTTTTCTTCCTGTATACACCACTTCTTTACCAAACGGAAAAAAACATAATTTTGCTATTTCAAAGCACTGGATACCAATGGGCATGCCAATAAAGGTGAGGCACCACAAAACACCTACAATCATCCACGACATCCCTTGCCAAAACCCCGCAAAGATAAACCATAATATGTTACCAAGACATCCCATATAATCCCTCCCTTGGCTATATTATATATCATACTTTGCTTTTTTGCCATCATATCATTATATAGCACTACATAACTTTACATGCTTTTTACTTTTTTATCCTTATTAAGTATGCTATAATAAAATTAAATAATTTTACATTTTATTCACATTTCAAGGAGGAAGTGCCTGCATGCCAAAACTACTAATTATCAGTTACGATGCCTTGGGCGACAGCGAATTCCATCGTTTGCTCACATACCCAAACTTTGCATCTTTGGCCGCACGTTCGGCGATCCATCGCAGTGTTCCTTCCTTGTTTTTAACAAACACCTATCCTGTGCACACTTCGGTGGTCACCGGCCGTCCTGCATCAGAGCACGGCCTGATAAACAATACCGATCCTTTCCCGGCCCGTCATCCGCATTGGTGGTATCAAGCACATCGTATCAAATCAAAAACCTTGTGGCATGCGGCAGCCGAAAAAGGGCTTTCTGTGGCCAGTGTGATGTGGCCGGTTACAGGTGGCGCAAAAGAAATCAGGTTTAATATCCCCGAGCTCATGGCTCAGCCGGGTGAAAACCAAGTGCTTTTAAACCTGCGCTATGGTAGCAAGTTGTCTCAAATATCTCTTTTTCTTAAGTATCGCCATCTTCTTCGTGGCATATCCCAGCCTGCACGAGATAAGTTCGCCACTGCTTGCATGGCCGATATTCTAAAAAATAAAAAGCCTGATTTAGCCTTAATGCACTTAACTGCATATGACAGCCTGTGCCATTATCACGGCGTCGGCTCGCCCGAGCTCAATCTAGCTTTAGAGTCACTGGACGAGAACCTTGGCACATTGCTAGGCGCTATAGATAAAGACACAAGCATCATCCTTTTCAGCGACCATTCCCAGCTACCCTCACAAACATCCATTTTGCCAAATAAGCTATTACATGAAAATAATCTTTTAAATATAGACAATGACGGCATGTATCTTCAAAACAGTGGTAAAAATTGCTTTTTTGAATGTTGTGGTGGCAGTGCATTTTTGCATCCCGGTACCCTTACGCAGCAAGAAATATTAGACATAAAAGAAAAATCTTCTGCGCTCAGCGGCTTTTCTCGTTTTCTCACCTCGCAGGAAATGCATGTTTGTGGTAGGGAGCATCTACCTTTTGGTATGGCCGCCTTACCCGGATTTGCTTTTCATGCATATGAAGAACCCGATATGGCAAACCATGGATATCCCGCAGATTATGATAACTACAATGTGTTTTACATGTCTTGCACCAGTGAGCATCCCTTTCAAGAAATATCGGGCGGAAGTTTACTGGATATTGCGCCTTTAGCGGCAAAGGTGCTTTCTTTAGATATATAGTTTCATCTTATATAAGTAAATTTCAGCTCGTTTTTACAAGTCCGGTATCTCTATGTCCTGTGCATCTCGTCATTAAAAAGGAGGATCTCTAATGCAACAAAATGATTCTACGCCATCTTCAAAAATTCGTCTGAAAACCATGACTCGCCAGGAAAAAAGCTGGATTCTTTATGACTGGGCAAACTCTGTTTATGCCACTGTCATGTTAGCCGCTGTATTCCCTATTTACTTTACCGGCATGGCTAACGAGCAACTTGGTAATAATTCCGGTGACTACTGGTGGAGTATCGGCTCCACCGTTGCCATGGCCACTATTGCCGTGCTTGCACCCATTGTTGGTGCATTCGCCGACTACAAGGGATATAAGAAAAAGATATTTATTTTCTTTTTATTCTTAGGCCTTGCTTTCACCCTTTATTGTGGTTTCACAAACAACTGGGTAGGCATGCTTATCGGTCATATCATATCCCATATCGGATTTTCCGGCAGTTGTCTTGTATACGACACATTCCTCACTGATGTCACGTCTGAAGATCGCGTGGATACCATTTCAAGCTATGGTTACGCTTTTGGGTATATCGGCGGCTCCACCATTCCATTCATTATTTCCATCCTTTTGATACAGTTTTTAGACATCACATTAGCTATTAGAATTTCTCTTGTAATCTCGGTGCTGTGGTGGGCTGTTTTTGCCATCCCAATGCTAAAAAATGTGCATCAAAACCACTATATGGAAAAACCCGAAAAAGGCATTTTAAAACAAACATTTATAAACGTCGGCCACACAGCTAAACGTATTTTCCAAAACAAAAAAATCTTCTGGTTTGTTTTAGCCTATTTCTTTTATATCGACGGTGTTGGCACTGTTATCAATATGAGTACAAGCTACGGCACCACCCTCGGTCTTGACAGCGTCAGCATGATATTAGCTTTGCTTGTTACTCAGCTGGTTGCTTTCCCATGTGCCATATTATTCAGTCGTTTTTCTCAAAAATACGGCTCGTTGCGTATGCTTACCTTTGCTGTTATCATGTATTTTTTCATCTGCATCACCGGCTTCATCATGGGATTTGGACTGGAAGAAGGAATGTTTGGTATTCCTGTCGGACAAGTCCTATTTTGGATACTTGCCTTCATGGTAGGTACTGTTCAAGGTGGCATCCAAGCTATTTCACGCAGTCATTTCAGTAAAATGGTTCCACCTGAAAACTCCGGTGAATTTTTTGGATTTTTCGATATTTTCGGTCGATTTGCAGCAGTTATTGGCCCGGCGTTATATGCTTTCACCCGTAGCACCACCGGCCGCAGTAGCTTTGCCATACTTTCAATCATATTACTTTTTCTTGTTGCTCTTTTAATTCTTCACACAAAACGTGATATTTTAGCACCAAAAGATTAATTATCACTAACATTAATAAAAAAACATCTTGGAAACACAAACCATGTTTCCAAGATGTTTTTTATATTTCATATACTCTTTTAAAATGACATATCCACGCCCAGAACAAAACGCAAATAAAGGAAAAACCCACCCATTGCAATGAATATCACGCCCAAGATACGTGCAGTAACAGGCCAGTGTTTTGGTGGAACCGGATCTCTACCCTTACTGCCTAAAGTGTACATTTTGCCTGGTACTATCACCATGCCAATACCCGACAACAACGTAAGCACCTCTACTAATAAAAACCATATATCTATAAATCCGTTCAT
Source organism: uncultured Oscillospiraceae bacterium (assembly GCA_964367945.1). Classification (GTDB taxonomy): domain Bacteria; phylum Bacillota; class Clostridia; order Oscillospirales; family Ruminococcaceae; genus JAAYCI01. Next base: position 17,929 of record CAYIZZ010000035.1, read on the forward strand.
CTGACTCATCTGAAAGTTCCCCCATCATTCTACTTTTATCACCACGTGCGCTACCAATACCCATCCATTATATCGTGTCTAGCCGAAAAAATCCAGGAAACTCCGCATTCTCTCAACCACCACTTGTAGATCTTCAATACTTTGATTTAATTTTTCAAAGTCCACATCAGCCAACCCGTCTTCCATTTCGCTGATAGCATCATTTAGGTTTTCAAAATCAATCGAGCTAACATCTTCAAGGGTGCTTTCCAGCTGTTCCATACTATCCGAGGCCGTTTCCATCAGCTCTGGCAGCTCATCGGTGGTTTTGACCACAGTTGCATTCAGCTGATACATTCCTATCGCAACCACCAACACCAGCGCCGCCATCAGCCCTGACATTATGCTCCGGCTTTTGTTTAGCTTTTTATTTTGATCTATCTGCTGGCGCATCAAGTCTTCCATGGTGCTAAGCCGCTGTATCAGCTCATCTGTTTTCGAGTTATCGCTTTCACTTTTCAAAGAATCCACTTCTTTTTTTATTTCTTCCACCGTGGTTTTTTGCGCATTGTCTTTGTTAATATTTTCCATATGTATCTCCTTTATTTTCAAGGTAAATGGAATTTCTCATACTGAAACTATACAAAAATTTAGCTTTCACCTTTCAAAAGTCCCATTGCTTTAGCAATTTCCAGTACAGGCACAGGGACAATAGCAAGGCCAAGAGCAATAAGATACATCATCGGCTCCAGTGCTACCAGCTCAAACGCTGTGGCCAGCGGTGGTATAAACGCCACTGCCAGTGTCAGTCCAAGGCTAATCAGTGCAGCTTGGTTTAAGTATTTGTTTTTAAATACACCAATTTTAAATATGCTATGCCTTGAGCGCATATTGTAAGAATGGATAACCTGAGAAAACGCAAGTACTAAAAATGCCATGGTTTGGCCTGTGTGATCGCGCAAATACGCGTCAGTGATGGGATTGCCCAGGTTCCAAAAGTATCCAAGCGCGTATCCAGCCAGTGTCAGCGCTGCAAACATTGCACCTTGCAATACCACCTGTACACCAAGTCCATTCGCAAAAATACTTTCTTCTTTTTTGCGTGGTTTTCTTTGCATCACATCGTCTTCCACCTCTTCACGCCCCAGTGCTATTGCAGGAAGACCGTCTGTTACAAGGTTTATCCATAATAGTTGCATCGATACCAGTGGGCTTTCTCTCCAAGCCAGCATCGCCACTATCACGGTGATAACCTCGCCGATATTAGTACCCAGAAGATATCCAACCACTTTTTTAATGTTGTCATAAATACCACGACCTTCCTTCACCGCATCCACAATGGTGGTGAAGTTGTCGTCAGTCAATGTCATATCGGCTGCACCCTTGGCAACGTCAGTACCGGTGATACCCATTGCACAACCTATATCAGCCGCTTTCAGCGCCGGTGCATCATTCACTCCATCGCCTGTCATGGCAACAACCTGTCCTTTTGCCTGCCAGGCTTTCACTATACGTATTTTATCTTCAGGCGACACCCTAGCATACACTGCAATATCATACACTTTTTCTTGCAATTCACTCTCTTGCATCTGTGCCAGCTCTGCCCCTGTGATG
>CAYIZZ010000036.1:0-19296 GCA_964367945.1 uncultured Oscillospiraceae bacterium
GCCTTACTTTATCAATATTGCGCTCCAGATGTTGTTCTTGGATGCTCTTCTTTGTGGGCAATGGAATCTCGGTGATTTTCGACTGGGATTTTTTCGCCAAAGTTTTTATTGTGCCCAGCTGCTGTTTTCCGCAGCATATGCTGATGGCGGTGCCGGTACGTCCTGCGCGTCCGGTGCGTCCGATACGATGCACGTAATATTCGGCAACCTGAGGCAAGTCGTAGTTGAACACATAGTCGATGTCTTGCACATCGATACCACGTGCGGCAACGTCGGTGGCCACTAAGATTTCGGTATTGCCACCCTTGAAGCCTGCCATCACTGTGCTACGCTGGCTTTGTTTCATGTCACCGTGCAGGCCTTGCGCCAAAAAACCTTCTTTACACAGGTTTTGTGAAAGCTCGTCCACCATGCTTTTGGTGTTGGTGAAAACAATAGATCTTGTTGGCTTCAGCTGATGCAATAACAACGTAAGTGCATCATTTTTGTATTGTTTCGGTGTCTCGACATACAGCTGTTTAATCTCGCTTAAAACAGTGTTGTTTTGAGTAAGGTTTATCTGCACGGGATCTTTTTGGAACTGCTGTGCAATCTCTAAAATACTTTTTGGAACGGTGGCGGAAAACAGCACGGTTTGGCGGCTTTCGGGCGCATCGCTTAAAATAGTTTCAACATCTTCCTTAAAGCCCATGTTCAGCATCTCGTCCGCTTCATCTAAAACAATCATTTCAAGGTTATGAAGCTTTATGCTACCACGGCTGATATGGTCCATGATACGTCCGGGTGTGCCAACTACTATGTTTGCCTTACGCAAGGCACGAAACTGTGCACGGTAATCGGAGCCGCCAAAAATATCCGCCAAGCGAATATGTGGCATGTACGGAGCCAGTTTGCGAACTTCTACTGCACATTGCTGGGCAAGCTCTCTGGTAGGGGAGAGAATCATCACTTTAATGTCGGTGGCGTCGGGCTGGATACGCTCCAGTGCAGGAATAGAAAACGCGATGGTTTTTCCTGTGCCTGTTTGAGACTGGGCTAAAATATCCACGCCTGAACGTGTGAGAGGGATGGTTTGCGCTTGCACCGGTGTTGCCTGGTGAAACCCACGCTCTTCAATGGCTTTTTGTATACTGGGCTGAAGAGATAGTTCGCTGAACATAGTTGTACTCATAAAACTCCTTTGTTTCACATAAAAAAGCAAGATGCCTCATCGCATCCTGCTTTAAATAAAAAATATCGACTGCAACATAGTATAGCATACCTTTTGAATTGAAACAAGCTATAAATCAAAAAAGCATCGTTTTAAGTTGTTAATTTTTTGTGTCTGAACAGACTTTTAATAGGGGGTTACAGCTTAAATTCACAGTAAAATACTGTGAATTTTTTAGGCATATATCAATGTTTTTTTTGCCTGAATTCATATAATTTTCAACAATAAATTCAACTATTAATTTACGCAAATACGTATAAAAATGCCAAAACATCGCCTGGTGTTTGTGTGCTTGAAAAACAAATGATAAATATTGTTTACAAGCGTCGCACAAATATGATAAAATACTCTTAATTGCGACATTTTATAAGTATCATGAAAGCATGGTGAAAAAATGAAAAAATTATTATCTGTAGTATTGATGCTGGCTTTAATCACTTTAATGTTTGCGGCATGTTCTGATGCAGGATCTGTAGATGTATCAAGCACAGATTCAGCAAGCGCAAGTGCATCAAGTGTCGAGGCAATTGGTAACAATAGTGTTGTACCCATGGACACGTTGATGGTGGGCGTGCAGGAGATGAACGGCGATTTCATTTCCGGATTTGGCAACAATGCGTATGATTTATCCGTGAAAGTGCTTACCGGCGGATATATGAACACATATGAAATTGATGCAAACGGTGAGATTATTCTCAACACGGTTGCGGTTGAAAATGTAGACATTGCAACGGATAACGATGGTAATAAAACATATACATTCACGCTACATGATGATATTTTTTGGAATAATGGCGATCCCATAACTGCAGAAGACTATATTGCTTCAGTTTTGTGGTTTTCTTCAAACGAATGGACTGAAGCCGGCGCAAGCTCTGTGGGAAGTGATGCCCTTGTGGGTTATGCAGAATACAAAGACGGTACCACCGACACTTTTGCCGGCGCACAGCTTATCAGCGACAGTGAGTTTTCGCTTACTATTGCAGCTGAAGAACTGCCGTATTTCTGGGAAATGGTAAATGTGATGGTGGGACCGATTCACAAAGATACATACCTGCCTAATTCTGAAATCGTCAGTGGCGACGACGGTATTTCGCTAGAGTTTTCAGAGGGCGATCTTGCGACAAACTGCGCAAGGATAGCTGCTGAAGAGAGATATGCGCCAACAGTTACATGTGGCCCTTACAATTTTGTATCTTTTGAAAACCAAACTGTTACGCTAGAGCTTAACGAGCACTTTAAAGGCGATATGTATGGCAACAAGCCCACATTGCAATATGTAGTGCAAAAGGCCATACCAATTGATACCGATGTAGAATGGGTTATAAACGGTGAAATAGATATTGTCGAAGGCGTGGTTGAAGGCGAGAAAATAGAGGCAGCTAAAGCCGCGGAAAGTACACAGTATCAAGCATATTTACGCTCGGGATACGGGTTCTTGGCAATGATGTGTGATGAAGGCCCTACCGCTGATGTGAATGTTCGCTGGGCGCTGGCCTCGCTGATAGATCGCGCTGACGTTGTTGAGTATGTTATCGGCGGATACGGAAGCACCGTGGACTCAGAATACGGCATCGGACAGTGGATGTATCAAGATACAGCAGCAGAACTGCAAGAAGCGCTGAAACCTATATCGTTCAACATAGATGCCGCCAATGAATATCTTGATGAAACCGAATGGGTGTACGAAGAAGATGGCGTCACTGCGTTTGACAGTGCGAAAGTAGCCGAAGATGGCTCATATCTGCGCCACAATGAGCTTGGCGAGCCACTTGTGATAAATCATCTATCCCAAGAAAATGTTTTGACAGACATTATTGAAATTCAATACTCTGCAAACGCTCCTCTTGCGGGCATTCAGTTCAACTTAGAAATAGGCGACTGGAATGCTGTTTTGGCCAATTACTACAATGCCTATACTTTGGGCGAAGATCGTATTTACAACACATTCAGCTTGGCTACAAACTTCATTGCTGTTTTTGACAGATATTACACATGGCACTCAGACCTATTGAACACAAACTCAAACAAAGCTCAGCTGAGTGATGAAGAACTTGACAGCTTGATTATCGCCATGCGAACCACAGATCCCGAGGATAAAGAAGGATTTTTGGAGGCGTGGTTTGAATATCAAGTGCGCTTTAATGAACTGATGCCTCAAGTGCCGCTTTATTCAAACGAATACTATGATATTTCACATGTAAACGTAGATAATCTAAACACAAGCGCTTATCTAGGCTATGAAAATCTTATCTGTACAATCACAAAAAGCGAAAAATAATTTGCGGATGCTTTGTGGGTGATACTTTGATAAACTATATAATAAAGCGCATTTTAATATTGATTCCGGTTGCTGTTTTAGTATCAATAGTTATTTTTGCAATAGTTAAAATGATGCCCGGAGATCCTGTGCAGTTAATGTTGCCCGAAGATTTACCGCAAGCCCAATACGAAGAACAATATGATATTATGTATGAAAAGCTTGGTCTTGACCAAAATATTGTCGTGCAATATTTTGCTTGGATTACAGGTGTGTTTCAGGGTGATTTTGGTTATTCAAATACCTATAATCGCCCTGTATCCATTGTTATTGGTGAGCCAATGATAAACACGCTTATTTTAAACTTGGGCGTGAATTTTCTATATCTTTTTATTGCCATTCCGGTAGGAATAAAATGTGCGACAAAGCGAATGTCGTTGTTTGACAACGGATGGCAATTGTTTTCGATTATCACATATTCAATACCATCGTTTTTCTTGGCAATTATCCTTATTTATATTTTCGCTATAAATTTAGGGTGGTTTCCGATGGGTGGCATGCCAAACGCTACCACCCACAGCGGCACTGCGCTTTTAGTAGAATGGCTGCGCACGCTTGCACTGCCGACAATTACGTTGACAATTGTAAGCTTGGCGGGCGCTGTGAGATATGTGCGCAACGCCATGATAGACGCACTAAGCCAAGATTATGTGCGCACAGCAAGGGCAAAGGGCCTTAGCGAAAAGGTTGTGATATACTCTCATGCCTTTAGAAACGCTTTAATCCCTGTGTCGTATATTATTGTAGGTACGCTGTTTTCTTTGTTTGCCGGCTCGGCCATCATCGAAAATATTTTTGGATATAACGGGATAGGAACATTGATAATAACAGCGGTGATGAATAGGGACAATCAGCTTATCACTACATTGAATTTATTCTATGCCTTGCTGAGTTTAGTGTCGGTTCTTGTGGCCGATATTATTTACGCAATGGTGGACCCACGCATTAAATTGAATTGATTTTAGGCAAGCGTTATTAAGCACATATTTTAATTTAGCACAGCATATTGTTTGGAAATGCTCGGCTATAACGGTATACATTTATTTTAGCCGAGACAAATTTTCATTGCTTTGCTGATAGATGGGTAGAATAATATGTCTCCTAAAAATGATAAAAACAAAAAGTTTCTACGCTCATTTGGCAATACGTTTAAACGTGCGGTCAATGGTGGGAATGTGGATTTACAACTCGATGAATCACTAAAAACACCGACAAAAACCGTGATAACCAGACTGTTTAAAAATAAACTTGCTGTTATTGGTGCTGTCGGTTTTTTAGCTGTTTTTATGTTTTGTTTTATCGGCTCGATAATTTTTCCTTTAAACGAAAACTATACCGAGCTAACCCATGCAAACTTGCGTCCGAGCTTGAGTTATTTGGATATTCCATCAGAGCTTTCAAAAAAAAATATCACTGAAATATCTTCTGGGATATCTTTCAGCGCAGCCATCACTGACACAGGTGAATTTTACATATGGGGCAGTGAGCCGAACAAAGAACAAGAAAACGTATCCACGTATATTTTCGATGTTCCAGAGGAAGTGAAAAACTCTAAAATAGTCAATATCGCATGTGGTGGAAATCATGTTATAGCCGTTGATGAAGATGGCGAATTTCACGCTTGGGGATATAACGGAAACGGGCAAACAGATGTTCCGCAAGATATAGACAGGGTGTTTTCAAGCGGCGAGATAGAAATTGCGAAAATTGAAGCAGCCTCGCAGTGGACGGCTATTTTGGGCAGTGATAACAACATATACATCTGGGGCAGCATGCAAGCAAAAAATACCCTGCTTGTTCCGTCTGATTACAAAGGGCGTATTGTGGATTTTGCCGCAGGTGATAATAATATTGCGCTGCTACTTGATGATGGTACTGTTCAGGTGATAGGTGATAGAGGCACTGAATTTGCCCTGAATATACCTCAGAATGTTTCAAACGGCGCTGTAAAAATAGTGGATATAGAATCAACAAACAGGAATGTGCTGGTTTTGGACGAATCAGGTGCCTTGCACACATGGGGAAGCCCACAAGATGGCTTGAACGTCTTGCCACAAATTCAAGATAATGTAACAGATATTGCCTCGGGATATCGCAACTTTATAGCTTTAGATGAGAATGATGAAATAACAGTTTGGGGCAATGAAGATTTAAAACAGCAAAATTTGCCTAGTGGCATGAATGATATAGATAAGATTTACGCAGATTATTTTCAGTTTTATGCCCAAAGTGATGATGGCAAGCTTTATGCTTGGGGCAACGATGGATATGTTTTTGGTACAGACCAGTATGGACGCGATATATTTACCCGCATCATTCATGGCGGCAGAACCTCGCTTACTGTTGGTGCGGTGGCTGTGTTGATATCAATTTCAATAGCGCTGGTGGTAGGGCTTACCTCGGGATATTTTGGCGGTGTGATAGACCATGTGCTGATGCGCATCACCGATGTTTTTTCGGCGATACCGTTTTTCCCAATAGCAATCACGCTTTCTTATGTTGTGGGCTTCAGCCTTAACGAAGTACAAAAAATGTATATGATAATGATAATTTTAGGCTTGCTTGGGTGGATGTCGCTTGCCAGGCTTATCCGTGCCCAGCTTTTACTGGAGCGTGAAAAAGATTTTGTGCTTGCTGCACATGCGCTGGGCCTTAAAAATCGAGTGATAATGTGGAAGCATATTTTGCCGAATATTTTCAGTTTAGTGATTGTAAACATAACGCTGGGATATGCATCTTCGTTGTTGTCCGAAGCGGCGCTGTCTTTTCTGGGGTTTGGCGTTTCCGAGCCCACACCGTCTTGGGGCAACATGCTTATGTCAGCTCAGGAGATTGCCGTGATAGAGTTTTACTGGTGGCGCTGGCTTATTCCTGCGCTTTTTGTGGTGGTTGCTGCAATCAGCGTCAATATGCTGGGTGATGCATTGCGTGAAGCATTAGACCCACGCTCGGGGGAATAGCAGATGAAAAATATACTTGAAATAAAAGATTTACATACATATTTTGAAACTAAAAACGGGTATATAAAAGCCGTGAACGGTGTTTCCTTTTCCATAAAGGAAGGCAAAACACTGGGCGTTATCGGCGAGTCTGGATCAGGTAAAAGCCAAACAGCCATGAGTGTGCTGAAATTGTTTGAAAAAAATCAGCGCATACATGCAGGTGAAGTTGTTTTTGACGGTCAAGATATTTCCGGGCTTGACAATAGAGCTATTTGTAAAATAAGAGGCGACGCCATATCGATGATTTTCCAAGAGCCAATGACAAGCCTAAACCCGGTATTTACTATCGAAAAGCAAATATCGGAAACCCTTGTTTTACATCGTGGCTTAAATAAAAAACAGGCAAAGGCAAAGGCGATAAAGCTTTTGGAAGACGTTAAAATTCCAAACGCTGAAAGTATGGTGAATAGATACCCTCATGAGCTATCGGGTGGTATGCGCCAAAGGGTTATGATTGCAATGGCGCTTGCATGTAAGCCGAAACTGCTTATTGCGGACGAGCCCACAACAGCACTGGATGTGACCATCCAAGCGCAGATTTTGCGTCTTATGAACCAGCTGAAGAAAAAGATGAACACATCAATAATGTTTATCACCCATGATTTAGGCGTTATAAGGCAAATAGCGGATGATGTTGCGGTGATGTATTGTGGTCAGGTTGTCGAGCTAGCACCGGCAGAATACATATTCAGTGATGTTTCGGAGTTTTCCCATCCGTACACAAGCGCGCTTTTAAAAACGGTTCCATCATATGCGTCGATAAAGGAAAAAAGACTGCTGTCTATACCGGGCAATGTGCCTCATCCGCAAAACTTGCCTGATGGATGTAAGTTTGCACCAAGGTGCGAACACGCAAAAGAAATGTGCCACCAAAAAGAGCCCGAGCTTGTAAAAGTGGGTGAAAATCACAGCGTTCGTTGTTTTCATCCCCAAAAAGCGAGGTGCAAAAATGTCTGAAAAAAAAGTGCTTGTTAAGATTGAAAATCTGAAAATGTATTTTCCACTGAGAAAAAGCCTTGCTTTTTTAGGCGCACGAAAATATGTAAAAGCGGTGGATGACGTTAGCTTAAGCATATACGAAAACGAAACATTGGGCCTTGTGGGCGAGAGCGGATGTGGCAAATCCACACTAGGCCGGACTATTTTACAGTTGAATAAGCAAACTGCCGGTAAAGTGAGCTATAATAATGTGAGTTTAAGCGCATTATCAAAAGAAAACATGCGCAAACTACGAAGAGAGCTACAGATTATATTTCAAGATCCCTATTCCTCGCTGAATCCACGCTTAACTGTGGGTCAGATGATTTCCGAGGCGCTGATTGCACACGGCATTTATAAAAAAGGTGAAAAAAAGCTGGAAGAATACACCTTGGAAGTTATGGAAATGTGTGGCTTGCAAGCGCACATGCTGCACAGATATCCACACCAGTTTTCAGGCGGCCAACGCCAGCGCATTTGCATTGCTCGTGCACTTGCTTTAAGGCCAAAGTTCATAGTATGTGATGAGTCTGTGTCCACGCTGGATGTGTCAATTCAGTCTCAAATCATCAATTTGCTTTTAGATTTAAAAGAAAAAAACAATCTTACATATCTTTTTATATCTCATGATTTAAGCGTTGTAAGGTTTATTTCGGATCGTATTGCGGTGATGTATCTTGGCGATATTGTAGAGTTGGCACCGGCAGAGGATATTTTTGACAATCCTTTTCACCCATATACTAAAGCCTTGCTGAGCGCCATCCCAAGCATCGAAGACAAGGTGGATAGCGACGATGTAGAGCTGCTTGAGGGTGATGTGCCAAGTCCGATAGATACACCTAAAGGTTGCAAGTTTCATCCCCGTTGCAAGCATGCGCAGGACATTTGCTATACAGATATACCATGCCAAAAAGAGCTTAAGAACGGACATTTTGTGGCGTGCCACTACCCACTGGGTAACAGCTGAAATATTTAAAACATATAAGGTGAATTATCATGTTTAAAAAGTTTCGTCCTAATATATTTAAGGAAAAAAGCAAAAGCGAGCTCAGTGAACACTATGAAAACATGGAGCTTGAAAAAGGCGATCTTTTGGCAATGTTAATTGCGGCAATCATCACCTTTGGGCCAATTATAATCATTATATCGATGATTTATGTTTTTGTGGCAACTATCTTTATAGCGTGATATTATGCTGTATCCAAAAGGAGGCTCACATATGAAATTTTCACAAATACCATATAATAGACCTGACTTTGAGCAAATATTAGAGGCAATGGGCGAGGCCGTTGCAAAGGCAAAAAAAGCTGAAAGTGCCGCACAACAGATAGAATGCCTTGAAGAAATATTGCGCTTATACGATGGTTTTGACACCCAGCATGCGTTGGCGCGGATACGTTATTTTCTAAACACGAATGATGATTTTTATCAAAATGAGCAAAAGCTGTTTGTGCAAAATGTGCCGCTGTTAAACTTGAAATATAACGATATTATATCTGAAATTCTAAACAGTCCATTTAAAGATGAAATAGAGGAAAAAATCGGCCATGTTGCAATGAAGAACTATGCTAGATACAACGAAATTTCCTCAGAAAAAATAGTTGATGATATACGTGAAGAAAGTAAGCTTGTTCTGGAATATATAGGCATCATCTCGAAATTAAGCGTTGAGTTTGACGGCAAAACTATTCCGCTGAGCATGCTTGCTCCATATAAAGAGAGCACAGATAGACAGGTGCGCAAAAAAGCATTCATTGTAGAAGGGAATGCATACAACAGCGTAAAAGAGAAGTTAGACGATATTTTTGACAAGCTGGTGAAAAACAGAACTAGGCAAGCTGAAAAGCTGGGACTTGATAATTATATACAGCTTGGCTACGCACGTATGTCTCGCAACTGCTACACAAATAAAGACGTATCTGTGTTCAAAAATCAAGTGTTGCAAAGCATTGTGCCGGTGGCTGATAAGATATTTGCAAGCAGGAAAGAACGCATTGAGCTGGATGATATAAACTATTACGATTTATCATTGTCGTTTAAAGACGGCGCACCAGTTCCGCAAATTAGTGGGGAAGAAATAATAAATGCCGGCAGGACATTATATCGTGAAATGTCGAGCGAAACATCGAAATTCATTGACCTTATGATTGATAACGAGCTTATTGATGTTTACCCTAAAATCGGCAAATCACCCGGAGGTTTTTGCTCTTATATAATAGACTATAACCTTCCGTTTATTTTTGCAAATTTCAACGGTACATCATCTGATGTGAATGTTTTCACCCATGAGGCAGGGCATGCGCTGGCCAGATATTTTAAGGGCGAGATGGGCGAAGTGGAGTATACAAGCAGTTCAATGGATATTTCGGAAACACATTCAATGTCAATGGAGTTTTTGACATCGCCTTGGCATCAGTTATTTTTCAAAGATCAAACTGCCAAATATAAGCTGGCACATGCTGAAAATGCTTTGATATTTATCCCATATGCCTGCCAGGTAGACGAGTTTCAAGAGCAAATATATCTAAACCCGAACTTAACGCCAAAACAAAGAGATGAAAAATGGCTTGAAATAGAAAGAAAATATCGCCCATATGTAAAATATGATGATATACCTTTTTATTGTGACGGAGCAGGCTGGCAAAGACAGGCGCATATATATAAAACACCGTTTTATTATATAGATTATGCCTTGGCTCAAATAATGGCCATTCAGTTTTTTTTATTGTTTTTGCAAGATAAAGACAAAGCGTATGATTTATATTTTGAATTACTCAGCTACGGCAGCAAAAAGACATTTGTAGAACTGATTGAGATATTGAATTTGGCATCGCCCTTGCAAGAAGGCACGCTAAAACCAATCGCGAAAGAGTTGTTTAAATGGCTAAATGAAAACAGTATTTAATGGTTTCTTAACGAATACATAAAGTGCATTGGTTTAAAATTAGTACGTATTGTGGTATAATTAATCAATATTAGAAGTTTCATATTAAAAAATAATGAAAGGAGTGGTTGGTTCTGAGAAAAGAGTTTGAAAAGATTATTGGGAATGAATTGTTTTTTAAAGAGCTGGCCACCAAACAATTCATCGGAAACATAAATATTAATCGCAGCAATGTTAAGAAGGTTTTGTCTGAGCGAAGCAAAAGAATAAGAAGAGTAATCAATGAAACCAATGTGCTGATTGATGAACATGTTATGCCGTTTTTGAACGATCCAACTTCGATTAGCAAAGAAGAAGTGATAGAATTTCAAGAGTTTGCAGAAAAGCTTTCAGGATATAGGGAAAGTGTGGATACTGGGCTGTCGTATGACATACGAAGTGCGCTTATAGAGTATTCGGAGTTTATAAAAGATGATGAGCTTTATATTCATAACATGTTTTATAAAGGTCTTGCGTTGTTTTATCTTGATAGATATATTTTCAAGCCTGAGATGTCTGAATGCTACGGCAAAGTACTTGCCTTTAGTGATAGGTATGAAGAATTCAGCACAGACACACGTAACTTAATCAACCGTGCACATGGCAACTATTACATTAGTGTTGCCGACCATGATGTTGAAGAAATTCATCGTAGATATGATATTGCCAGTAACTTTTGGGAAAACGTTGGCAGAAAATTCGACCCTGATTTTCCTTGGGAGGCTTATGAGCATAACCTGCACGAAAACGTATGTTCTACCACAATCACAATCCTGCGCTCAGATCATGCCTACAGAGTTAAAGAAAGACACAAAAAAAAGCTTTTGGAATCTGCGGAGTTTCTTTATGATAAAAGCATGAATAATGAAGACATTCAGTCGAATGATTTTACTTCTGTGCAAGTAAAACATATTTATTATTTTGAAACTGCTAAATACTACAATAAAGTTACCACAAATAAGCACTTTTTACAGAAGTTATACGAGCTTTATAAGCAAGGCACGAATGACTATGATTATGATGATTTGTATAAAAAAATACATATTTCAGCCTTGTATCTTTATTATTTGTCGCATGATCCACCGGAAGAGTTATCGGAAAAAAAGCAAGATGAGATAATTTGTGAAATAGAAAAAGATGTCTTGAAATATATTGAAAGTATTCCCGATAATGTATCGCAATCTCATGTTACTATGATGATTGCCAACTTTGCGCTGGGAAGTCAGCATATTTTTAATGATACTACTTATCTGAAGTTATTGCTTTCATTGACTGTTTTTAGGCATTTGCCCACATATGTGCACTCGGTAATGGTTGCCAAAATTTCATATATAATAACAGAGTATCTGATAAAGTACATGCCCGACGTTTTGGTGGGTTTGCCGGGTGTGAAAACAGTGGAAGATGTAAAAAAACAATCTGATGAAATTTTGAAATTCGTTTGGTATTGTGGCCTTATTCATGATATCGGGAAAATTGTGTATTCGCACTTGGTATCTTTTTATGTTAGAAAGCTAAATGATAAAGAGTTTCAGATGATTAAAGAGCATTCCTCTAAAGCTGATAATTTCATCAAGCCCACTCATAACTTTGAAGCGGATGCAGTGACGATAAAGTCGATTCAAAAAGCAACCAGCATACATCTTGCAGAAAATCAGGAACTTTTCACCTATTTTAGCGATATTGCATTTGGCCATCACAAAAGCTATGACGGTAAGTTTGGATATCCACCCGATTTTGACAACTTGGCATCACCGGTAAAAGTTGTAATCGACATTATATCTATTGCTGATTCAATTGATGCAGCAACCGATAGTGTTGGGCGAAGCTATGCAAATGAAAAATTCCTAAGCGACATGGAAGAGGATTTGTTGTCCCAGATTCATACACGGTACAATCCTACAGTGACAAAAGCTATATTTGAAAACAAAGAGTTATATGATGCGATTGATAACGCGATAAATGAATATAGGTATGATGTTTATTATTCGTGCTTTTCGGAAAACGACTTTTCAAAAACAATGATACCGCCCCAAGAAGATACATTTTAACACGTTGTGATAAAAACTATAAGCAACAAAACAAGTTCGAGGTATACGCTTACCTCGAACTTGTTTTTATAATTAAGACAAAACACCCTTTTATGTAACTGCTTGATTTAAAAGTACGGATCTTTTTTAATAAATATGTTGTGATGTTAAAGATATTTATATCTGGTTTTGATTTTGAATTATGAAAATACATTGATGTATTAAACCATTGGTGATATCATTAATAATAAAAGTATAAGTTGAAAAAAAGGAGTAAATATGCCTATTGATACAAATGTCATCATAGCTATAATAGTTGTTTTGTTCGCAATAATTATAGTATTGCTTTTGCCGACGTTATTGAAAGCTATGGGGTATCATCCGGACTATAAAAAAGCAAAGTATAATATGCCTGGTAAAAAAGCATTGATAGTGGCTACAAATCAAAGTACTTTAGGTGATAGCAGAAAGAAAACAGGTGTTTTTGCCTCTGAGTTAACAATTGCATATTATGAGTTTTTAGATGCCGGGTTGCAGGTGGATATAGCGAGTATAAAAGGCGGAAACATACCTTTTGAAAAAATAAGTTTGATATATCCGCTAGCCTCACATGCGGATAAGCGCTATTTAAAAGATGAAACAGCCCAGAAAAAAACACGAAATTCGCTAAAGATAGAAGATTTAGACTTTGGTGAATATGATATAGTTTATATGCCTGGTGGCTGGGGCGCCGCATATGACTTAGGCAAAAGCGAGCTATTGGGACAAAAGATAACAGACGCAAATGCAAGCGGTGTGCTTTTGGGCTCGGTGTGTCATGGGGCGCTGGGCTTTTTAATGGCTAAAGACACAAACGGAAAACCACTGGTTGAAGGCAAAAGCATAACAGCTGTTACAGACAAACAAATAAAAGAACTTAGCATAACAAAAACGCCACAACACCCGGAAACAGAGCTGCGCAAACTAGGCGCAAACTATAAAAATAAAAGTGGCCTTAGCGATCTTTTCAAAACTTTAGTAGTAAGAGATGGCAATATTGTTACAGGACAAAATCAAAACTCTTCAGGTGAAACAGCGCAAAAGCTTTTGAAAATATTATCAGAAAAACAAAAATAAAAACTAGCTGAAAAGCAGGCGTTTTTATAGACCTAAATTTATGAAAGGAATAAGTATTATGGTGAAAAAATCATCGCAAAAAACAATATTAAACACTATGATTTTTGCCGGACTGATAATTTTTGCTATAATACTCGACAATTTAAATAACATATTTCTTGCGAGCAGTTCTTTTTCTTACAGCATGGGATTCACTGTTTCAATTTGTATTTATATAGGTCTTTATTCATACTGGACGATTAGTGTTTATAAAAGGATAATGCAAAGTCGTGTGCGCAATTATTTGATGCTTATTGGAGCAGCTATAATTTTTTGGATAACAATTCGCATAATAAAATGGGTAGCGTTTGAGTTTGTGATATTTGAAGATAGACTTTTATGGTATATGTACTATATACCGATGATAATGCTCAGTGTTTTTTTCTTTTTTATATCGCTGCATGTCGGCGAAAACGAAGAATATCGCCCAAGTAAAAAGTGGAACCTGCTTTATATACCGGCAATATTACTTATTATTGCGGTTATCACTAACGACATGCATTTACTTGCTTTTGATATTGACACCACAGTGCATGCATATGGTCTGGATTACAGCCACGGTATTATTTACTATATTGTACTTTTTTTTATACTTGGCATGGTTCTCATGTCATCTTTTATTATTTTGAAAAAATTCAGCCTTACCCCAAAAACCAGAAAAAAAGCACTGATGCCGGCTTTGGTAATAGCAATAGTTATGGTATACACTATTGTGTATATTATTACCCCAACTTATGGTATAGGGTATTTCCTTGACGTAACCGCTTTTGGGTGTACCATGGCGATTGCGCTATTAGAGTCGTTTATAAGAACAGGGCTTATTCATTCAAACAAGGGATATAGCGAATGCTTTGCAATGGCGAATATAAGAGCGCAAATTTTAGATAGTGATGGTTCAACTGTTTATATCTCTGAAAGTACACTGCCACTTGCAAAAGCTGATTTTGAAACACTGAAAAAAGAGAAAACAGTTTCGTTTACATCGAATACACTTTCACACATAGCGCCTATAAAAGGCGGATATGTCACATGGAATAGTGATGTTTCGCAAATCAGGGACATGATAAAAAACCTTAAAGCGCTGAATGATGAATTGTACACAGAAGTAGACCTTTTAAGCCTTGAAAATGATCAAAAAGTTGAGAAAGCTCGGCTTGAAAAACTAAACGATTTGCATAGTATTATATTGAAAGAAATCTTACCTTTAAGTGAAAAGATAAAATCAGAAATACAGCATAACAGAAAGACAAATGAAGATGGGCTGAAACACTTATTGTTTGAAACCAGTATTACATCAACATACATAAAAAGAAAAGTGAACCTTATTTTAACACAGCAAACAGATGGCTGTATTTATGCTGAAGATATGCGATATTGCTTTTTAGAGTCTTTTCAGCTTCTTAGGCTTTATGATAAAACGTGTGCGATAAACATAGTGAATAATTATAGTTTAAGCCTTGATGCAGCTATGGCAAGCTTTGATTTATATCAAAACATTATAGAAAGCACAAAGTATAGTTTTGATGCGGTTTATGTGACATACAATTTTGATGAAAATAACATGATGTTTGCTGTGCAAATTTCAGGAGAGATAAAGTTGTCTTACGATGATTTGACAAGTGATATAAAAAGCTATCAAAAAGGTAAATTACAGCTTTTAGACGAAACAGACAGCTATTATATTTCACTTGTCATGCCAAAATAACCTAGCCAAGTCTAGCCAAGTTTGGATTATAGCGAAAGGAGAGAATAATTTGGCGTTTCTATTTCTAGGCGATGCGGCCAAAGCATATATAGTCGCTCTTTGTATACTTAGTATTATATGCTTGGTTGTAAGTTTGATTGCTTGTATAGCAGATAAAAGCAAACGCTCCAGCGTGGTGGCGCTGTCTTTTTTACTGGTTATAATTATTTTGAATTTTGCTATGCTTTTACAGCTGAATAAAATCGGAAGAGAAAAATATGATATTACGCTCACACCGATATATGGTTTTTTTGGTAGTATACCTTATTTTGTATATATAGCCTTGAGTGTGAGTGCTATAATTATTGCTGTGGTTACAATAGTTAGTCTATATAAAAATAATAAGAATAAAATCAATGCATTTTCTGTCAAAGAAGCCCTTGAAAACCTGCCCACCGGCATTGCTTTTATGACGGATGACATAGAGCTGTTATTGTCAAACCATATAATACATCGGCTTTGCAGAGAACTTACGGAAGCAACATTACAAAGCGGGTCGGCTTTTTGGACAGCTTTGTTGAATTTGCAAAATGATGCAGCTTGCGTTATTAAAGGAACAGAGCCTGCATTTGCTTTAGAAGATGGCACAGTTTGGCAGTTTTCAAAAAACTTATGCAGATATGATGGTGATGACTATTACGAGATCAAAGCAACAGACATTACAAAGCTTTACAAGCTAAGCGAAAACACACGCAGTGTGAATGAAAAGCTAACACAGCAGCAACAAAGGCTGAAAGAACTCACCGAGGTCATTGGAGAAAACACCAAAAAGCAAGTTGCCGTTAATATGAAAATCAACTTTCACGACAATTTCGGTAACCTTTTGACCCTGACAAAAAAGACAATACGAGGAAACGAAAATATAAGCGAGACAAGGGCGCTTGTTGATTACTGGGAAAATTTAAACGGTGTAATTAAAGAGCTTTCAAGTAATGACAAGCAAAATATAACGTTAGAGCAAATCATGATTTTTGCAGACAAACTGGGCTGTGAAATAATTTTAAACGGAGAGCTACCAAAAGAAGAGTATAATAACACCACCATACTTTTGTGCATCAATGAAATGCTTAAAAATGCATATCGCCACGCAGGTGCACAAAAACTCACAGTAAATATATCAGAGACGGATAATGAAACAAAGCTTACCATACAAAATGAAACAAAGCATCGGATGCCGGAAATAAAAGAAGGCGGTGGTCTTTTAGGCCTAAGGCAGCGAATAGAGCAAGCAGGCGGAACAATGAGCATGTCTTGTGAAAGCGGAGTTAGCATGTTTGTAAAGTTATTTAAAGGGGTGTGACAAGATGTATAATGTGATGATTGTAGATGATCAAAGCAGCTCTCATGCGCTTATGCATTATGCTATTTTAAGAAGCGAGGGCAAATATAAAATAACAAAAGCTTTTTTTGATGCCGGTAAGGTGATTGACGAGCTAAGATATGAGCCGGTTGACTTAATACTTATGGATATACATACACAAGGCAAAGAAAACGGTATTAAGGTTGCAGGAAAAATCAAAAAGCTTTACCCAAAAATCAAGATAATTATCTTGACCTTTGTTTTGCAAAAGAAGTATGTTGAAGAGGCAAAAGATGCCGGATGTGAGGGCTTTTGGTATAAAGATCACGCCGATATGGATTTATTGTTTGTTATGGATAGCGTAATGGAGGGCAATATTTACTATCCCGAAGAGCCACCGGTTATTAAAATAGGCGTGGCTAAAATTTCTGATTTCACAGCAAAAGAACTGCTGATATTACAGGCAAAAGTGAACGGACACTCAAATGAAACCGTGTGCGAGATGCTAAACATTAAAAGCAGAACACTGGACACACATCTCAGTAATATAAAAAACAAAACCGGCTATGGTAACCTGCTAAAGCTTGTGGCCGATGTAGTGTCAAAGAAATTTATTATAACAGACGAAGATGATGATTTTTAAGTGAGTATAACCAAATGGACAGGCTTATATGCCTGTCTTTTTTTTTGCGAAAATATCAAAAAAATCAAAATCAGCGGAAATACACGATGTTTTATAATTTTCACTTTGTTATACTTTGAAAAACATTAAAGAAATGAGATTTCTTATGAGAGGAAAACTGCTTGCGATATTGAGCATTGTCATGGGTGTGTTTGTATGCTTGTTTGCGGTACCTATGATATATGTAAACATCATAGAAGACGGAATTTTTTCACTGGATACATTTATCGGATACAGTTTACTTCTTTTCGGTTTGGCTCCCATTTATTTTGGAATTATGCGAATTACATTCAAAATAAGAGTTAATGAGACCATTTCACTTTTAGAACAATATCAAAACCCTTACGGTGTGGATATTTCTGTTATTTCAAGCAGTCTCGGTATTACAGATGAACGGACTACAAAGCTAATCCAAGAACTGATTTTCTACGGCTATGTAAATAGGATATTTATTGATTATGTAAAGAAAAAGGTGATATACCTAGACTCTGCAAATGTACAGGGTGAAGAAAATATTAACTTTGTCCATGTAAGGTGCAACAATTGCGGTGGAACAAGTGCAGTTTTAAAAGGCTCGGCGTATCAGTGTGAATACTGTGGCGCGCATGCATTTGCACAAGGCATAGCAGATAAAGTCGTACTTGTGGATAATACTACTTACAGCGCAGCTGAAACACAAAGCCTAAAAGAAAACTTACGGTTTGGATGCTTGCTACCGCTTTCAATACCGCTGGTGTTTTTGTTTTTAGTATCATTGTTTTACTTGTTTACTTCCGATGCTGCGCTTTTTAATAGGCTGGGCAGTTTTATAGTGGTAGGCTTACCGCTAGGTGTTTTCACCCTTGTGTTTAGCATTAAACTGTATAATGCGCTGATGGATAAATACACAAGGCCACTGGTGGCAAAATATCTATTTACGATTATAGGCACAAGAAAGCCTGAGGGTGTTTTTGTAAAAGATTTAGCTGCCCAGTTTGGTGAAGATCCGAAAATGTCTGAAAAAAACATCAAGTTTTTAATCAAGAGAAAGCATCTTGTCGGAGTAACTGTAAAAGGGGCGCCACCCAAAGTGTTCTTTTTGGACGATGGTACAGATTATAACCGTTTTATTCATGTGCAATGTAAAATTTGCGGTGGTGAATTTGTTGCAACTCATGGAAAGGCAAATAAATGTCCATACTGCGGTAACGGTGTACATATATAAACTTATATTTGTTATATGTTGAGATGAAGCGGTTCGAGAGTAGTTTGGTGTTGAATAAAAATGTCTACGGTGAAAAGAGGTGGTGAAGTGAAAACAATAGCGGTGTACATTCAAAACAAATTATTATCATCAGGGATAACTCATGCTATTGCTGCAAGAAACCAAGAGAATGAAATCGAAATTATCCCGAGTATCGAGAGCTGTTTATCTGTTTGCAGAAGTAGTAACGCAGATGTTTTACTTGCAGAGCTGAGGGATTATCATCCACTTACTTTAGACGATTGGCTGGCAAGAGTTGAAACAATAAAAGATGCTGTCCCTGATTGTAAAATTGTTTTGATAGTAGATGAAGAAAACTTTCCAAAATCGGCAAAGATTGCAAACTCGGCCTTCAAAAACGATGAAATCGATATGTTTTTGTACAGTTCTTCCGGTCTGAATTTCCTTGTGGACGTAATTACAAATATATAAACATGGGAGGATATTATGATTAAATGTAACAATTGTGGCTCTGAACTTTTACAAAATGCAAAATTTTGCAATGACTGTGGCACTAAAGTCGAAGAAATACCAACACAAGCACCAATAGCGAATCAAGAACAAGAACAGTTTGGGCACCCGATACCACAACCCACACCGCCGGTACCACAGCCCACACCGCCGGTACCACAGCCCACACCGCCGGTACCACAGCCCACACCGCCGGTACCACAGCCCACACCGCCGGTACCACAGCCCACACCGCCGG
>CAYIZZ010000037.1:0-17809 GCA_964367945.1 uncultured Oscillospiraceae bacterium
GGTACTTTATCATAGCCGAAGTGGCGGGCAAGTGCACGTGTACCAACTTGGATTTGATGTTTTTCTTCTGCGCTCAGCTCGTCGATGATTTCTTTGTTATATTCTTCGGTACTGCGAAGAACTGTGCCCCAAGGTGCGATATTAGCCTCGATTTTTTCGCCGTTCCAGCTGGGATATAGCATGTTTTCAGAGTAGTCTACACCGATGAACTCGCACACGCTTTCCATGAAGGCTTTCTTGTCTGCCACCATGTCTTCGTAGCGGAAAATCTTCACATTATCGGGGTACATGCCGGCATACATATCAACGGTGGAATGATATATGTTCCATGTTATTAAGTAGCGGTCGGGAGTTTGAGGGAATGGGCGACGTTTTGTGTCGCGGTAAGCCGAAAATGGGTTGCGCACAATGTGCATTATTTTAATGTTTGGAAAGTCTTTAATCATGCGTGCGGCATCAAGACCGATGGCAGGCGAGTA
The DNA here is from genome assembly GCA_964367945.1 of uncultured Oscillospiraceae bacterium. GTDB lineage: Bacteria > Bacillota > Clostridia > Oscillospirales > Ruminococcaceae > JAAYCI01. The sequence continues at coordinate 480 of CAYIZZ010000037.1, forward strand.
GCCCACATACACCATGTCGTCTTTTGGGGTGGTATAGTAGTTTTTCCATGCATCGAATGTGGAGCGGAAGAATGACTCTACAGCCTCTTTGCGACGATAGCAAGGGCCGTCACCCATACGGTTTTCAAACGCTTCGATACGATTTTTTTCGTCAATTTGGCAGTCGGCATCTTTAAATTTAGAGCCACCGGGCTTGCGAAGATATGTTTTCATTTCTTCGTCGATAAACTGCTCATAAATCTCACGAGCAGAAAGACCTTCGGGGAACTCAGGATAACGGTATTGTACACGCTCTACACTGGCCAAAAAGTCGTTGAAGTTACGGTTGCCCAGCTGAGACTCAAACGGATACACCAAAAAGTCGGGATGACCGTCCAAGTGACGATGGGTTACGTTGCCGCCGTGTTCAAAACCGGCAGAAATCATTACAAAACGAAAATTACTCATAGCTTCCTCCTAATATAGATAACATATGTTTTGGTTAACAAATTTTAAACGGATTTCTTTTTTATAAAAGGTACTTTGCCAAAGGCAAGTAACAACAAAATAGGAATGCACAAAACTGAAACAGTGCAAAATAAGGGGTACCATTGCCTTGAAAGAGGCATATATTCCATGGTGATGGTATGCGTGCCTATGGGTACTTCGGCTGCAATAGTGGTGATATTTGCACGAATGGCAGACAGAGACTGTTCCTCGCTGGTGCCGGCATCAAGGGTGAGTTTCCATGCGGGATCATAAAGCTGCTGTAAAAGAATATATGCTGTAGGATCATCCTGCTGTGAAGAAGGCAGAGTATACTCTAAAACAAAGCTATTGTACCCACTTTCAAGGAAGGTATAACTGCCACTTAAAGCATCTTGCGAAGAAAGGAATATATCAGCGCTGTATAGGCTTTGCGCTTCATCCGGTATAGCGTCTTTGGTGGAATAAAATGTGGCAGGTGCAGGCATGGTTTCTGCACCTATAGGTCCGAAAATTTCCTCATAAAACGCAGGGTCTGACGTTTGCATGTCTACCAGCTGGGCGTGATATCTGGTGATAAGATATTTGTTTTTCGGCCACAGCGAGCTTTGCACAGGTGCAGAAAGCTGTGTGATATTTTGCCCGAAAGTTTGGTTGTTTTCGGATACTAACGGCTCAAAAAGTCTGGCATCGCCGACATAAGATGAAGTAGCGTACCACTCGCCGCTGAATTCATTGTCGGCATGGGCACATTCATAGTAATATCTAGTGAGGTCTGCGCCAAAAAGTACCAAAAATAAAACCAGCCACACCATGTTTTCACGACGTTGTATAAGCAGTAATAAACCTGTGGAAATAAGTAAGAGCAAAACCAAAAGCAAAACGCTTTTGCTTAGCCAACCAAGTGCTGCCATGCCGGCGAAAACTGCTATGCAAAATAACATTCCGCCGCAGAATATCCAAAAAAGAGGTTTCTTGAATTGATAGTCTCTTTGTAAAAACACAGCCAGACCACTTGCCGCCAAAAACAAAAGCGAAACCTGCAAAAAATGTACATAGTAAAAGAAAAACGCGCGATCTGAAGAAAAAAACATTTCCCAAACAGGCATCATAAAACCGGGAATAAGGCATAGTATCAACATGGATATCGACAAAAACAAAAACATGCGACAAATTTTGTTTTTTTGTAATACAGCAATTCCCAAAAGTGGCAACAAGCCTGCGCCGATGTATCTTGCACCATGCATGAAGATGGTGTATAAGTGATCGTTCACAAAAGCAGTGTCGACTGACGGACGGAATAGCTCTACCGTGACAAACCGTAGATATTGGTCATAGCGTGTGCCGGAAAGGAAAGCCTCCCACGCTGAGAAATCTTCGCCCGAACCAAGCCGATAGTATCGTGAAGACTGCTCAGTGAAAACCAAAAATAACTGTACTATAATAATGCACAAAAATCCAAAACAAAGCAAGGTGGAAAGTTTATGTGCTTTGATATGCGTCCATGTGGTTTTGCAAGCAGTGGTGAATGTTCCTTTTGGATGAAATATAAAAAAGGCGACAAAAGCCAAAACCAAAAACAATAAGTTGTGCACCGCCCAAAAGTCGGCACCGGCCGCAAATAAAATCACACCCAGCCAAAGCAGAAAATATCGGCGTTGTGACATGTCCTGCAAGTAAGCAAAAAGCGCATAAAGCAGTAAAAACAAAAACATGGGTGAGTGCCAATAAAACCAAGCGTCATTCCAAAGGCCTATACCACTGAATGTGTATCCAATGCCGATAAGGGATAAAACTGCAGTGTGCGAAAAAAACAAGGAAGAAAATTTGAGTAAGAAATACACGGTTAAAAAAGGTGCCAATAAAGAATTGAGCAAAACATATAATAGATATTCCGGAATAGCAATCGAGAACAAAGAAAGAAAACGAACAAGGCCTGCGCATAATATGAAAAGTATATTCCCAAAATTTGGAGCAAGTGGGCCTAAAAATGCATTGTAATACTGCGCATAACCTTCAAGGTCTAAAGGATTCCACCATGCGATGTCACCCTCTGTGCGCATAGAATGCATGGAAGTGGCAAAAGCAGTGAAACCATGAGCGCCATCATGGCGAGGTAAAAAACCATCTGTCAAAAGCTGGACATCCCACAAAACAAAACGAAGAACAGCAATACTCATCGCCAAAAAGAAAATGCGATGTTTTTTTATGAATGTGTATATCGAGGAAGGAAACATACAAACTCCTGTTCTTATTTAAAGTAATATAAGAAATTAAACAAGTGTGAAATCATCAGATATTTTTTTATGAATAGCTTTTGCCGATAGGTTATATACTTCACGTAGATATGAAGTACTGCCCACTGTGGAAGAAAAAGTGTCATTCAAGCCGAAACGATATAGAGGTGGCATCATGCCATGTTCTGCAAGTGTTTCGGATACAGCGCCACCCAGTCCACCTACTATGGTGTGCTCTTCCAGGGTGTAAATGCGCTTTACTTTTTTTGCTATTTTAACAATGGATTCTTTGTCTAAAGGCTTTATGCAAGGCACTGAATAAACGGCACAGTGTATGCCTTGTGAAAGCAACATTTTTGAAGCGCATATAGCTTCATTCACCAAAGGACCGGTGGCAAATATAGCAGCATCTGCACCGCTTTGCATTGGCAAAACTTGTTTGATTATATCACCGGGAGCCTTTTCATGCAAATCAGGCTCGCCGCCGTTACCAAGACGCAAATAGCAAGGTCCGCTTGTTTGAGCCGCAATACGGGTGGCGCAAATAGCCTCGGATTTATCGGCAGGCGAAAGTATCGTCATGCCGGGCAAAGCACGCATCACAGCAATATCTTCGGTAGCGTGGTGCGTGACGCCCATGGCGCCATATCCAAGCCCGCCACCTACAGCTACAATATTCACGTTGACATCATGGTAGCATACGTCGTTGCGAATTTGCTCAAGGCATCTGAAAGTGGGGAAGTTGCCGATAGAGTATGTGAATACTGTTTTTCCTTCAAGGGCAAGGCCGGCAGCCAACGCAGTCATGTTTTGCTCGCATATACCGGCGTTTAAAAACCTGTTTGGAAACTGCTCCCAAAATGGTGTGAGTATTCCAAAACCTAAGTCACCACTGACGAGGACTAGGTCTTTGTTTTTTGAGGCTTCTTCACATAAAGTGCTGACGAATGTCTTTTTCATTTTTTCGCAGCCTCCAGTTCCGCCACTGCTTTTTCATAAAACTCACCTTGTGGGTCGCGGTAATGCCACAGCACTTGGTTTTCCATGAAGGAAACACCCTTACCCTTTATAGTGTCGGCAATAACACAAAGCGGTTTTTGGCTTTTTGGTGGCTGTAGGGCTTTTATTAAAGCGGCATGGTCATGGCCGTCTATGCGACGTGTTTCCCAGCCGAAGTCAGTCCATTTTTTTTGCAAGTCACCCAGAGAAATGGTGGCATCCACTGTGTCGAGACTTTGCAATTTGTTGTGGTCAATCACTACCGTGAAATTATTAAGCTTGTGATGTGCGGCAAAAAGCGCAGCCTCCCACACGCTACCTTCTTCGCACTCGCCGTCACCCATCACCACAAAAATTCTGTGAGAGCCGTTGTCCATTTTAGCGGCGGTGGCCATGCCACATCCGACGCCTATACCATGCCCAAGGCTGCCGGTAGACAGCTCCACTCCCGGTACGTTTTTATGGCTCACATGCCCTGATAATCGACTGCCGTTTTGATAGTGAGTGGAAAGCTCTTCCACAGGAAAAAAGCCGGTCTCTGCCAATGCGGCATATACCGCGGCACCTGCATGACCTTTGCTTAAAATAAATCTATCACGCATTTTACAAGTGGGATCATTTGGGAAAACACTCATGACTGAACCGTACAAAACAGCCACAATGTCCGCCACAGATAAAATAGCGCCGATGTGAGAGCCACCGGACAAATGAGTCATTTCAATGCCGTGGCGGCGAATGTGCCAGGCTAGTTTTGATGTGTCCATAGGCTACCCCTCTTCAGCAGATTTTGTATGATACAATAAAATGTCATTTACTTGTCTTTAAATACCCACAACTTGTTTAATAAAAAGTTTAGTGGAACAGTGATACATAAATTTATAATGGGTGCAATATTGTCTGATATCCCAAGCCACTGAACCCACACGTATAACAAAAAAGTGCTTAGTAAAGAGGTTAAGCCATAGGCAATACACATGCGATAAAAAGTAGATGTTTTGGCAAAAATTGTCTTTTTTTGCGCAGAGTCTTCTGCTTTGTTTTTGAAAATAAATTTGCTATTCCAAAAAAATGAATTTAGGATACCTACAATCACACCTGCAATATTTGCTAAAAGATAATGAACGCCCAGCCATTTAAATATGTAATAGACAAAAAGGCTTAAAAGAGTATTAGACACACCAACGATTCCAAAACCTAAAAATTGGCGAAATACCCGCCAAAAATCTGTCGAGTTGGCAATGCCTAAATGTTGCATCGGTTTGGTGTGCGCATAGCGTGAAAGCAGTTTATTCAGCATGTAAATAGTTCCTTATCTGCATGTCGCTGAAAGCTACAATATCCTCACCGTTCATCAGTGCTTTTTCCCACGCCACGGTTTCTTTTACTGCTATTTCAGAACTGAAACGTGGCCGCCAGCTCAGTACACTGCGTGCAAGACGGGTATCAAGGTGTAAAAGACCTGCCTCATGTGGGGCAGAGCTGACAGGAATGCTGGATGTATACGAAAGGCCGTCTTTCCAGAACTTGCAAAAATATTCAGCCAAGTGTGCAGTGGTGATACAGTCACTGTCGGCAGGGCCTATATTGTAGCTCGCGGCCAAAGAGGGGTTATCTGCCTGCATACTACAAAGCAGCAAGTAAGCATAGAGTGGTTCCAAGACGTGCTGATATGGGCGCACAGAGTTTGGGTTGCGCAGAGTGATAGTCTCTTTCGCCAAAGCGGCACGGACACAATCGGGAACAATGCGGTCCACAGCACGGTCACCGCCGCCGATGACATTGCCGGCGCGTGCCGTTGAAAGAGGTATCTTGCCTTGAAAAAAGCAATCCCTGTATGTGCGGCTAACAAGCTCTGCACAAGACTTTGAGTTTGAATAAGGGTCATGACCATTTAAAACATCGGTTTCTCTGTAGCCATATACCCATTCGTTGTTTTGATATACTTTATCAGTTGTGACGTTCAAAACACTTTTGACAGTGGTACTTTGGCGCACACATTCAAGTAAATTGACAGTACCCATGACGTTTACTTCATAGGTATATGCCGGATCGTCATAGCTTTGACGAACCAGTGGCTGAGCCGCCATGTGGATTACCACCTCGGGGCGCGCCTCGGCAAATGCTTTTTGCAACGCACTGGCATCTCGAATATCACCGTATATAGAATTAATATGCGATGAAATGTCCAGTTGATCAAACAAAGGTGCAGAAGGGGCAAGGCTGTATCCTGTGACATTTGCGCCTAAATATAAAAGCAAACGACACATCCAACTGCCTTTAAATCCGGTGTGACCTGTCAAAAATACACGTTTGCCACGATACCATTCTAAGTTCATTCCCATATCCTCCAAGGGGGGGATGTTTGCCACAATTCCTCAAGCTGTTGCTTGTCACGCTGGGTGTCCATACATTGCCAAAATCCGGTGTGGTTATATGCCATTAGTTGATCTTCGGCAGCAAGCCGCTCTAGCGGTTCTTTTTCAAGTACAGTGGAATCATCTTCCAAATAGTTGAAAATTTCCGGGTTTAAAACCATGAATCCTGCGTTGATATTGTCACCGTCGGCATCGTTTTTTTCGCGGAATTTATCTACTGTGCCACTTGTGGCAATGTCCAGCACACCAAATCGCTGTGCAGCACGAACTGCAGTCAAAGTAGCGGTTTTGCCATGGTACTGGTGAAAAGATAAAAGTGCCTGTAAGTCTATATCAGCTACACCGTCGCCATAAGTAAGCATAAAAGGCTGATTATCAAGATAAGGCTGTATGCGCTTTATACGTCCGCCTGTCATTGTATTTAGGCCTGTGTCTACAAGTGTTACACGCCATTTTTCTGCTGTGGCGTTGTGAATTTGCATCTCGCCGTTGTTTTTGAAGTCGAAAGTCACATCAGAGTTGTGTAAATAATAGTCGGCAAAATACTCTTTGATAAGATATCCTTTGTATCCACAACAAATAATAAAATCATCAAAGCCTTGTTTTGCATAAAGTTTCATGATGTGCCATAAAATAGGCCGCTCGCCAATTTCTATCATAGGCTTTGGTTTTAGGTGACTTTCCTCGGAGATACGAGTGCCAAGTCCACCGGCTAAAAGAACTACTTTCATTTTATAGTACGCTCCTTAGTTTTTACTAATGTTCACCAATGAAAACATGGCGGAGAAAAGGTGAATTGACGGGATGTACAGTAGAATACCATAGACAATTAATTGTATCAAATGTTGCATGTTTTTTCAAGCCAAATGAAGGCATTATGTATGTGACTGAAAAATGAGATTATTTTAGCAAATGAATGTAAAAAATGGAAATATTTTATAAAAAATCTAGTAAATGTGAATTATTTTTTAAAATTTATAAGAAAGATTCCAGTAAATATACAAACGCTATTGACAAGTTTATACAAAGGAGTATGATTAGGATAAACTAGCAAAAAAATGGTTTATTAAGGGAGAAAATGCCGATGGCGCTTGTGAGATTTTTAACAAAGCCTGTGGCGATAGTAGCGTTTATGCTGGCAGTGTTTGCCGGTATATACTGGCAAGACGTGTTATTAGTGCTTGGCATAGGGCTCGGAGCTTTTGCCGGGGTGTATAAAATACGTCTATTTTCGATTTTATTTACAATAGCCGTGTCCGGTAAGCGGCCTAGTTTACTGGGTGTATTGGCTCAGATGGGTGTGCAGACAATGGCGTTTTTGGTGCTTATTGTGACAGCACTTATAGATACATCGCTGTTTTATGGCACAACTGCAGGGATTTTAATTATTCCGCTGGTTATTTGCATAAACGGAATTAGTGAGAAATGCGGTCTGTCCCATAACAAGTGGGGCCAGCAGTCCTGATGTGAAAAGCGATTACGTATAATATTGTGCAAAATTACTGATGATAATGTGTGGTGCTTTAAAGTGACAAACAATACCATCAAGTGAGTGAATAATATATAGTAAAAGTGTTACTTGATTTCAAGAAATGAAAACCATATACAAAGGGGGAAAGTGTGTGGACTCAATAATCAGCCCACATGTGTACAGTACAGTTACACTGTTTGGGATGGAAATACCGTTTATCACTGATGCGGTCATAACTACATGGATAGTCATGGCTGTTATTATGGTGGGAGTATTGTTGTTGACACGAAAGCTTGAAACAGTGCCTAAAGGTCCGCAAAAAGTGGTGGAGGCATTGGTGGAAACTGTTAACAACTTGTGCAGAAGCCAAATTGGTGAAAAACATTGGCGAACATTCGCGCCGTATCTTGGCACAATGCTTATTTTCCTTGCAGTGGCAAATACAGTGGCGTTGTTTAATATCATTCCAACAGGAGAGTTTTTCTCTTTATTCTCAGACAGTGTTTTTTGGGAAGACTTTTCATATAGTTTGCACGCACCTACAAAAAATTTCAATGTCACTTTATGTATGGCGCTGATGACAGTGGGCATTTCATTGTGGGCAGAAATTCGTTTTAAAGGATTGCGCAGATTTGGACGTGGATTTTATAAACCTACCCCGATATCCGGTTTTGTAAAGGTACTGGACGTGGTGGTGCGGCCGTTGTCACTGTGCTTGCGTCTTTTTGGTAACATGATGGGTGCGGCTATTGTTATGACTTTGATGTATAACATGCTTCCTATTATAGTTCCCGCAGTAGTAGGTATTTATTTCGAGATTTTCGATGGTCTTTTGCAAGCGTATGTATTTGTGTTTTTAAGTACTATTTATATTGCAGAGGCTGTGGAAGAAGAGCACTGATTAAGGTCGAAAGATATTAAAAGTTATCAACATGCCAATAAAACAGGCAAAAGAATATTAGGAGGTACAACAATGGAATCTATAGCTATAGCCGCTGCAATAGCAGTGCTTGCAGGTGCAGGTGCAGGAATTGGTATCGGGTTTGCCACAGGTAAGGCTACCGAAAGTATTGCTCGTCAGCCGGAAGCTTCAGGTAAAATTACATCGACAATGGTTTTGGGTGCTGCATTGGCCGAAGCTACAGCCATTTACGGGTTTGTTATTGCTCTGATTATCCTACTGGTAGTGGGCGCAGGGTAAGCATAGAAATTGGTCTTGCGATGAAGTATAATGATGATATTACGATAAATTGCCGAAAAGGAAGGCGAGGCAACTATGCTGGATATTGACTTAACATTTTTATGGACAGCTATTAACTTACTTATTTTATTTTTGTTTTTGCGTAAGTTTTTATTTAACAAAGTCACAAAGTTTATGGACGAAAGAGCGGAGAAAATTGCCGCCGATATAGAAAAAGGACAAAAGATTCAAACCGAGGGTGAGGCATATGCCAAGGAGCAAAAAGAGCTTTTAAAACAAGCTTCACAAGAACACTCGCGTTTGCTTGAAGATGCGCGTAAGCGTGCTAATGCACAGTATGACCAAACCATAAAAGAAGCACGTGAGGCAGCAGCTTCAATTGTATCCAGAGCTGAAATTCGTGCAAAAAATAAAGAGGTCGAGAGCTCTTCTGTTGAGAAATAGTGTGCTTATACTTCGCGGTAAAAGAAACTTGAACACAGCAGAGAAGAATGCCTTAAACGGGAAGTGACTGTATGGCAGATAATATAAAAGATATGCAGGATATACCGGAAAATATTACCGATGCACCCGCAATGGGTGTGGTAACTTCGTCCGGTGATGGCGTGGTGCGTATTTCCGGGCTGCGCAATTGCATGAGTGAAGAGCTTTTGCGTTTTGAGAACGGTGTGTACGGAATGGCCATGAACCTTGAAAAAGACAATGTAGGTTGCGTGTTACTGGATGGCGAGCAGTCGGTGTCTGAGGGCATGAAGGTATATGGCATGGAAAGAACAGTGTCTGTGCCTGTAGGCATGGGTCTTTTGGGGCGTGTGGTGGATCCTTTAGGCCGTCCACTTGATGGCATGGGTCCTATCGAGTCTGAGGGATACAGGCCGGTAGAATTTGCCGCACCAACGGTAAATCAGCGCCGAAGTGTGGATAAGCCGATGGAAACCGGAATAATGGCTATTGATTCCATGGTTCCAATAGGCCGTGGCCAACGTGAACTTATTGTAGGTGATAAACAAACGGGAAAAACTTCGATTGCAATAGATACCATCTTAAACCAAAAAGGTAAAGATGTGATGTGCATTTATGTGGCCATAGGCCAAAAGATATCCACTGTGGTATCGCTGATGCACACTCTTGAGAGATTTAGAGCAATTGATTATACAACTATTGTTACCAGTAGTGCGTCGGACGCGGCCAGTTTACAATATTTGGCACCGTATTCCGGGTGTGCTATGGCAGAACATTTTATGTATCATCATAAAAAAGATGTGCTTATTGTATATGACGATTTATCAAAACATGCGGTGGCATACCGTGCTATCAGCCTGTTGATGCGCCGTCCGCCGGGCCGTGAAGCGTTTCCCGGAGACGTATTTTATTTGCATAGTCGTCTTTTGGAGCGCGCAGCCAGACTGTCTGATGACTTAGGCGGTGGATCTATTACTGCATTGCCCATTGTAGAGACGCAGGCAGGCGACTTTTCGGCATATGTGCCTACAAACGTGGTGTCTATCACCGATGGTCAAATTTATCTGCAAAGCGATTTGTTTTTTGCTGGCCAGCGTCCCGCTATAAACGTGGGCATTTCAGTGTCTCGTGTGGGCAGCGCCGCTCAGACAAAATCTATGCGGAGAGTGGCGGGTTCGTTGCGTATGAATTTGGCGCAATATCGTGATTTGCAAGTGTTTGCTCAGTTTGGCTCTGACCTTGATCAAACCACAAGAGATAAACTCCTTCAAGGCGAGCGTATTGTAGAGATGATAAAGCAGCCACTGCATGCACCGATGGAAATGGAAAACCAAGTTATGTTGCTGTTATTGGCGACAGGAAACTTGCTGATGAAGATACCGGTAGAAGATGTAAAGCGCTTTAAAGATGAGTTTTTGGATTATATGTGCGATGAGCATCAAGATGTGCTGGATAATATTCGTGATACCGGCGTGTTAAGCGAAGAAAATGAAAACTTCATCAAAAAAACAGCAGAAAAATATATAGATATGTTTTTAGGATAAAATCGCCTTATTATTGATGGCGTATAGAAATATCATCGGAGGAAAGCATGGCGAATTTACATGAAGTTAAGGAACACATCGGAAGTGTGAATAATACAAAAAAAATCACACGTGCGATGTATTTGATTTCTGCTTCTAAGTCGCAAAAAGCAAGAAGCCAGCTGGCCAATACTTTGCCATATTTTCAGCACATTATTTTGACAATGCGTGAGATTTTAGCAAGTCCCGATGATATTGTTACCCCGTTTATCCGCCACGACAATCAGCGCGCGGAAACGCAGCATTTGCCAAACTTGTTTTTGGTAATGGGTGCAGATAAAGGCATGGCCGGTGGATATATGCATAATATCATTGAAATGCTTCAAAAACATGCTGACGTGGAAAAAGACGAAGTATTGGTGGCGGGGTATATTGGACGCAGTAAAATCCGAAAACTAGGCTATAAAATGGACGAGAGTTTTCAGTATCGTGTGATGAATCCTGATATTTATCGTGCACGTGAGATGGCAGAACTTGTGGTAGAAAAACATTTGTCAGGCCAGTATCATGGTATTTATCTTATTTATACAGAAATGCTTTCTTCTATGCGGCAAGACCCACATATATTACCGCTGCTGCCGCTAGACTTGCGGCCGTTGGTGAATGAAACCAGCCAAAAGTATACGGGAGAACAAATAGATTATATACCCAGCGCGGTAGAGGTATTTGACCTGCTTGTGCCATATTACATGAAGGGGATAGTGTATGGTGCGCTGGTTGAGGCTTTTGCCAGTGAGCTGCAAGCTCGGATGATGGCTATGGATAATGCCAATAAAACAGCAGACGAGACTATATCAAAGCTGAGTATTGACTATAATCAGGCGCGTCAAGGAAAAATCACACAAGAACTGACAGAGATTGTGGCAGGTATTCCAGAGCAGCATATATAACATGTTTATCGCTATATAATTTTTTGTGCACGAAATAATGAAAATCAAAGTATAACTTACTTGTGTAACTTTTTATAGAATAATCAAGAAAATAGGGGCCGGCAGTAAATGATGCCCCAGAGGATGGTGGAAGATGGCCAATGGCAAAATCAGCCAGGTGATAGGTCCCGTTGTGGACGTGCAGTTTGAAAAGGGGCATGTGCCGGGAATTTATCACGCGTTATCGATACAAACCGGGGGTGAGCCCGTGGTGTGTGAAGTGATGCAACATCTGGGTGGGCATGTGGTGCGTTGTGTGGCGATGGGCCCCACCAGTGGCCTGCGACGTGATATGATAGTAGAAGATACAGGAGATGTTATCACTGTACCTGTGGGCAAAGAACTTTTAGCACGCGTTGTGAATGTTTTGGGGCAGCCGTTGGATGATAAAGGTGAGATAGGTGCATCTACACATCGACCAATCCATCGTAAACCACCTAAATTTGAAGATCAATTACCTGCTACAGAAATACTGGAAACCGGAATAAAAGTGGTTGATTTATTGGCACCATATCCAAAAGGCGGTAAAATAGGTTTGTTTGGTGGTGCAGGTGTAGGTAAAACTGTACTTATATTAGAGCTTATTCGTAATATGGCCATGGAACGTGGCGGTTATTCGGTATTTGCCGGTGTGGGAGAGCGTTCTCGTGAAGGCAATGACTTGATAAGTGAAATGAATGAAAGTGGCGTTATTGAGAAAACCGCCCTTGTTTTTGGACAAATGAATGAGCCACCGGGCGCACGTATGCGTGTGGGTATGACCGGACTTACCATGGCAGAGTACTTTAGAGACGATGTAGGTCAAGACGTACTTTTCTTTATTGATAATATTTTTCGGTATATTCAAGCCGGCAGTGAAGTATCTGCTTTGCTGGGCCGCATCCCATCGGCGGTGGGATATCAGCTTAGCTTGGCAAATGAAATGGGTGCGCTTCAAGACCGAATTGTGTCTACCACAAAGGGTTCCATCACCAGTGTGCAGGCAGTGTATGTGCCGGCAGATGACTTGACCGACCCTGCGCCTGCTACTACATTTGCTCATTTGGATGCAACTACGGTGCTTAGCCGTCGTATTGTAGAAAGTGGTATTTATCCGGCGGTGGATCCACTGGAGTCGACATCACGCATATTAGAGCCGGAAATTGTAGGTGAAGAGCACTATCAAGTGGCTCAAAAAGTAAAAGAAATTTTACAGCGATATCATGAGCTTCAGGATATTATTGCTATTTTAGGTATGGATGACTTGACTGATAGTGATAAACAAATCGTGTATCGTGCACGCAAAATAGAACGATTTTTATCGCAACCATTCTATGTGGCAGAGACTTTCAGCTCGTATGAAGGTAAGCACGTGCCACTGGAAGAAACTATCCGTGGTTTTAAAGAAATTGTCACAGGAAAAATGGACGATATATCGGAATCACACTTCTATATGAAGGGTAGTATTGACGAGGTGTATGAAAGTGCAAGACAAGAAAAAGAGTAAATAATGTCTTTCGTTGATGCTAAGATAGGGATGAATATCAGACAGTTATAATAGGAGGTAGCAATGGGTATACCATTTTTGCTACATATTGCGACACCGGACAAACAGTTTTATCACAGTAACATAGAAAGTCTTGTGTTGACAACAACAGACGGTGAGATGGGTGTGTTGGCGTATCATACACCCATGGTGGCTGTGTTGGTTCCTGCGCCGTTAAGGATGTTGCCGGAAGGCGAAACAGAGTGGAAGGAAGCTGCTGTGACAGGTGGATTTGCGCGAATTACTCACGGTGAAGTGATGATTTTTGCCGATACAGCAGAATGGCCAGAAGACATAGAGGAAAGTCGTGCACTACGCGCAAAACAACGTGCCGAAGAACGGTTGCAGGATAAGACAAACGAGGTGGAATATTTGCATTCACGTGTGGCTTTGGAACGCGCCGTTGCCAGGCTGAACGTGAAACGTCACAGCATAAATCGGTAAGGATACTAATAAAAAGAAGTGGCTATGCATAACGCGCGTGAGTATAAAAGGTCTTGCCTAATTGGTTTATTATGCTAAAATAAAGAAAAAAGATGGTACTTGCCAAAAAAAACAACGTAAAAGATGTGTCTTAAGGTGGCGCAAAAATATATGTAGAGTATGAATGTGATCAAGATCAATTACTGGAAATTGAAATGAAAGTGAAGGGCTTTTTCTCGGAATTCATGGGATAACCATGGCACAAATGCGGAGTAAAACGGAATTGGAAGATGGATGTTTTCAATATGATGTTGTGTTCGTAAACTAGGAAAAAACATGAAGATACGTATTGATGAAAATGTGCATAAAGACATGCCGGTTACAGGAAACGATTAGTTGTGTTGAAAATCATAGATAGTGTGATGATTTTTGTGTATATTTAGGTTGTAAATATATAGTGGATATAAATATACAAGGAGTGGTTGTTAGTGTTTAAACGAGAGTATATAATTCAAAACCCTATGGGATTGCATGCAAGGCCGGCCTCAGAGCTGGTGACATATTGCAAAAAAATTCCAGTTGAAATTTCGTTTTATCACAACGAGCGTAAATACAACCCTAAGAGCATCATTTCGATACTGAGTGGTGGGCTTAAAAAAGGGACGCAAATAGTTATAGAAGTCTCGGGTGAAAACGAAGATCAAATAGGTATAGAATTAATAGCTTTTTTGGACGCACTGAAAGAATAAGAGGTGCCTACAGTGAGTCACTTATTTCATAATAATCTTGTAGCTATTGGGATGCAAGTTTCGGATAAAGAAGAGACTATTCAAAAATTTTCCGAGCTGTTTTTTAACAATGGTTTTGTAAAACAAAGCTACCCATTAGCAGTACTGGAACGAGAAAAATCATATCCTACAGGTCTGCAACTCACCAACATGGGAGTGGCTATTCCGCATGTTACCGGGGCAGAACATGTGATAGCGTCTGCAATAGGCGTGGCACGCTTGAAATCTCCTGTCGAGTTTTATCAGATGGGTGATAGTGATGTAATAGTTAGGGTAGAGCTGGTTTTTATGATGTCGATTTTGCATCCCGAAGATCAGTTAGATGCACTACAAAAAATGATGGAAATTTTTGAAAACGATGTTGCAATGCGAGAATTTTTAAAATCGACATCAGAATATGAGCTTTGTAAAGTGGCGGAAAAATATATAAAGATTGACAATATACGTTAACGATTTTAAATATAAAATAAAAAAGTCATAACTCCAAGCAAAGGAGCTGTGACTTTTTATTTTTATTTAATTGAAGTACTATTTTTAGCGAATACCTGCGCAGGTGTGTAAACTATCGGCAAGGTCTTTACGATAAAACAAAGAGCTTGATTGTAAGTTGTTGATAACTACACCGTCGCTCAGTGCCTGGTCGGTGGCATGAACATATTGACCATCACCTAAAAATAAACCGATATGCTGATCAAAATACAAGATATCACCCATCTGCAAGTCATCTAAAGATACTTTTTTAAGTATATCGTCTTGAGGAAGGGAAAAATCAGTGTTTAGCACAAGGCCGTTCAGCCAATAAGCCATAAAAACTAAACCGTTACTATCAATACCGATAGGGCTGCGTCCACCATGTCGATATTGCATGCCGATGTAACCAAGTGCACACGCAGCCACCGTTTCACGTAACGCTTGTACATCATGGATAGCTTGAGCAGATGGCTGACACATCAGGCCGGCAGCGCGCATGAAGCCACTCTCGCCACAAGGAAGTTCTACTGAAAGCCAACCATCTTCGCTCTCGGCGCTGATAGGATGAACAAATCCACCACGAGGTACAGTGGCAAGGCGCAAAGAATCTTTTGATGGGCTTTTAAGTACGTCGGAAAATGGGGCTTTTACCATCATTTTGCCAATGTGCGACCATTCGTTGTTTTTTGTTGTATCATCACACAGGTGATGCTTCTGAATATAGCCTTTTTCCCCAAATGGGGTACACACATAAGCAAAGTTTTCATCAGAGGATAGTACCTCCACTTGCATACCCAAAAGTATTTCACTAATTTGCTTTTGAGCGTCTGTTGTGGCATAAACGCTACCCAACATGCTTTTTACTGTGGCAATAGTAGTTGTGGTTTTCATATGTGACTCCTTTGGAAATGTAGTAAGTTTGGAATGTATCAGTGCTCCATTTTTAAAAACTGTACAGAGTAGGCAGGCATATCAAAACCGCCACCAAAATCAACCGGTTTATCGAGAAGTAAATCCATAGCCATGCCTGATTGGGCATCAAAATGTGCTACATGAGGTGCATTTTCAATATTGATGGCAATAAGCACACGTTCATCAGATGCCTTGCGCTCGAAAATATACTGCTTATTTGTCAGATATACCTGACGATAAACTCCATTACATAAAGCGGAACTTTCGGTGTGTGCTTTTATCATTTTCGACAGTTGCTTAAACAAATCGTTTTCAACAGGCTTTTCAAAACAAGGCCTTAAGGATGGGTCGCCCTGATTTTTGTCGCCAAGCTCACCCCATTCGCTGCCATAATAAATACAAGGGATACCGGGCATACCCAAAAGTAAACCATAGGCAAGCAGAATATGTTTTTCTTCTTCTAAAATACTGGCAATTCGCGACACATCGTGATTATCAGTGAAACACATTAAGTGTAAATCACGGTAAAGTGTCCAGTTATCCGGGCCAAATTGACGTTGAAGACTATGTGCGATTTCAAACATGTTCATGCTGTTGAAGCTGGAATATAGCCCTTTATAGCACTCATAGTTTGTAGCGGAATGTAGCATTTCAGGATTTGCAAGTGTTTTATAGTCACCGTGTAGCATCTCGCCAACAAGGAAAAACTCTGGTTTTTTACTGTCGCAATATCCACGTAACCGGCGCATAAAATTATGATCTAAACTATATGCAACATCAAGGCGAATACCGTCAATGTCAAATTCGTCTATCCATTTGCCCACGCACTCCAAAAGATAATCTACCACAGCAGGATTGTGCAAATTAAGCTTAACCAGCTCAAAGTGGCCTTCCCAGCCGTCGTACCAGAATCCATCGTTGTAGCCTGAATTACCGCCGAAATTTATATGAAACCAGTCTTTGTAGGCTGAGTTTTCGCGATTTTGTTGAACGTCGACAAATGCCCAAAAACCACGGCCAACATGGTTGAAAACACCGTCTAGAATCACCCGTAAATCGGCTTTGTGTAGAGCATCACATACCTTTGCAAAGTCCTTATTTGTGCCAAGGCGTACATCCAGCGTTTGCATATCACGGGTATCGTAACCGTGGGCATCGCTTTCAAATAAAGGATTGAATAAAACACCGCTGACACCTAGTTTTTGCATGTGAGGTATCCAGTCGATAACTTTAGTGATGCGTGTCTCTTTAACACCATCATTTTGCAAGGGTGCACCACAAAAACCAAGCGGGTAAATTTGATAAAGCACGGCTTTATTATACCACATAAAATCTCCATTCTGTCACAAGAAAAGCCTGATTTGAAAATAAACATACAAAAAATAGACCATTCTCTGGGGAATAGGCGGATAAATTTTAGTAATGTAGCTAGACATAGTATACCATAAACAGGTTAATTTTGTGTGATGTTTTTAAAAAACATTTGTAT
>CAYIZZ010000038.1:0-17318 GCA_964367945.1 uncultured Oscillospiraceae bacterium
ATGCCAGCTATGACTATGAGCTGAAAGGCTTTGTGCCCAGCGATCTCATAAAGCTGGATATCCTCATCAACGGCGACGTTGTGGACGCTTTATCGTTTATTGTTCACCGTGAGAAAGCCTATGCACGTGGACGCAGGCTGTGTGAAAAACTGAAAGAAAATATCCCACGTCAGCTGTTTGAAGTGCCCATCCAGGCCGCTATTGGTGGCAAAGTTATCGCCAGGGAAACGGTGCGCGCTGTGCGTAAAGACGTTTTGGCCAAGTGTTATGGTGGCGATATTACCCGTAAAAAGAAACTGCTTGAAAAACAAAAAGAAGGCAAAAAGAAAATGCGCCAGATTGGTAGCGTAGAGGTACCCAGCGAGGCCTTCACCGCCGTTTTGAAACTGGACGATTAATAAAAAACAACTGCAAATACGTTGTTTGTAGCGAAATTTTGCAGTCACATAAAATCACTTAAACTAAACGGATAGTATTTTACTCTCCGTTTTTTCATTTCATCAATGAAGCAGATATTATTTATATAACAATAATTGGAGATATTTCACAAATATGATTAGTAAAAAAATAAATTCAACACCTATGTGTTATTACATTTCAGAAAACAGATACAAAGAAACAGTTTTGTTCATTCACGCTGCTTTTGCTGACAATACACAGTATTCAAAGCAAATCGAAGAATTTTCTCAAAAATTTACTGTCATAACTGTTGACTTAATCGGTCATGGAAATTCGACTAAAACACAAAAAGGCGATGGA
The DNA here is from genome assembly GCA_964367945.1 of uncultured Oscillospiraceae bacterium. GTDB lineage: Bacteria > Bacillota > Clostridia > Oscillospirales > Ruminococcaceae > JAAYCI01. The sequence goes on from CAYIZZ010000038.1 coordinate 760, forward strand.
ATAGAAAAAACTTCACAGTATATAAAAGCTATTTTGCAAGAGGAAAACATTAAAAAAGTTCACCTTGTTGGTGTGTCAATAGGTGCTGTTCTTATTCAAGATTTTGCTAATCAATATCCAGAAATGGTATCTTCTATTTCTTGTTTTGGTGGGTACGACATTAACAATTTTGATGTATCTATGCAAAAAGAAAACGGAAAAGCACAAGGACTTATGATGTTAAAAGCTATATTTTCTATTAAATGGTTTGCACAAAGCAATAAACTTATTTCAGCCTATACACCACAAGCACAAGAAGAATTTTATCAAATGAATATTAGATTTCCTAAGAAATCATTTATGTACCTTGCAGGATTAAATAGTATGGTAAATAAATATACTACAAAAAGGAATTACCCTATTCTTATAGGTTGTGGAGATAAAGATATTCCAATGGAGCTAAAGGCAGTTGAAATGTGGCATGAATTAGAACCTGATAGTGAAGTGATAATTTTAAATAATGCTGGACATCTTGTGAATATGGATGCACCACAGGAGTTTAATAAAGTGGTTATAGATTTTGTCTTACGAGCAAAATGAGCATAATCTATACAGTACACCTATACTGACATATCTCAGCTAAAGTTTTTCAAGTAATAGCCGATGTATGATAAATAAGGGTAAACATACCACTTCAAGGAGGAAGGTATTGTGGCAATCAACGGAGTAAACAATAACCCTATGGCGATAATGCCTATGAAAACAACATTTGCAGCTAAAAATGTAAATGAAGGCACACCACTTGGGGCAGTGAATGAAAACGGAAGATATGACACGGTGAGCCTCAGTCTCAGTGCAAAAGAAACAACTCTAAACACAAAACCACTTGAACTCACCGAGAAGCCGATTGCTAAAGCGGATTTATCCCACCTTGAAGGGAAATGGTCAGTAACTATTTATGCCGATGGAAGAATAGATGACCCTATTGCAGACTACAACCGCTCACAAGGTAATTATTTCGGTGATGTTTGGAGTGCGGCCATGGGTATGCCCAGCGGTAAAGACATTTATCAAGATGCAATCGCAAGTGGCATGTCAAAAGAACAGGCATGGGACCAACAAAGGCAGATTACCACAGAGCATTTCAGAAATAATCTTGATGAAGCCCTTGCCCTTGCAAACAAATTCTCACCGCTGAACACCAAAGCAGACGGACAATCGATTGAATATTTAGATGTCTATGATAAAAACGGGCAATTAAAATCACCCGCAAAAATCAGCCCTACAGAGTATCAGAAAAATCTGCAAAGTATCGTGGATGATATAATGTTGTACATAAAGTCAAATCAAAGCAGTTATCCTAATTTATTCAAAACTCATTTTGGATATAAATAATATTTTTCCTAGTTTCCATGCTAGAGTACTAATATATACACAACACACAAAAACCAAATGTCACCACAAGTAGTGATGACATTTGGTTTTTTCATTGCAATATATATTAGCCTGCCTGTATTTACTCCTCGGGTAAAGCGTCACTTTCAGAAAAATCTTCTCTGTCCAGTGTCAAATATGGATGATAGAACGGATCTTTTGTCAGCTCGCTACCATAGCGTGAAAGCAGTCTTTCCTGTTCTTCTTCAAAGCGCCTCTTTGCCTCGCCTTCTTCGTCGCTGCCACGGCTTTTGCTCTCGTAGTGGTACAGCTCAGCATACGGAGTAAACAGCACCCACCATCCAGCTCGGCGCAGGCGCAAGCACAAGTCCACATCATTATACGCCACAGAGAACCCCGGATCGAATCCATTCACTTCGTTAAAGGCTTTTTTGTCCACCATCATGCATGCGCCGGTGACTGCACTCAGCTCCTGCACACAGGCCTGACGGAACATATATCCGCTGTGATCACGCAAGGCATACTTATGGCTATGTCCTGCATATCCGCCAAGGCCCACAATAACGCCTGCATGCTGCACGGTGTTGTCAGGATAATACAACATCGAGCCCACCACACCTACTTTTTCCAGCTGACACAACTGTAGCATTTCATTTATCCACAGTGGAGAAATAATCTCTGTATCGTTGTTCAAAAACAGTAAATACTCTCCTCTGGCTTGTGAGGCGCCATAGTTGCAAATAGATGCAAAGTTAAACTCTTTACTTTCTTCATACACCAGCACTTTACAGTCCTGATATATATTTGCTATACGCTGATAATATGAAAACGTCTCTACTGTTTTCGAGTTGTTTTCCACCACTATCAGCTCAAAATTATGATACTGTGTTTTTTCATATAGGCTACGAATACACCTGTCCAAATCCGCAACATGCTCGTGGTTTGGGATAATAATAGACACCAGCGGAAGTTCTTTTATGGCATAGTTCACCTTGTATGTCGATGGAAACTTGCCGTCCACCACGGTTGCCCTAATTTTTTCACGCTCTAAATACTGAGAAATAGCTTTTTTGGCCGATTCCGCCACATATGGTTTTGCCTCCACACCCATGCTGGTTGAATCCCTGTGCTGACGCCAATAATAAAGCACTTTTTTAATATGTTCTGCGCCGCCCGTTTCCTCTATCACACGCAGATATAAATCATGATCTTGGCTTCCGTCTAAATCTTCTGAAAACCCACCCACTTTATTGAAAATATCCTTGCGAATAGCCACCAGATGAGCAATATAGTTTACATTCAACAAATACTGCGGGGAATAGTCCGGCTTAAAGTGTCCTACAGTAGGCCGCTGGATATCGTTTTCAAAAAGTGCTTCGTCGCTGTATATAAACCCTGCCTCGGTACTGGCCACCCGCTGTGCCACTTCAAAAAGTGCGTTGGGTGATAATATATCGTCATGATCTAAAAACACAATATATTGTCCACTAGCCATATTTACAGCACGGTTACTGTTCACGGCAATACCGCCATTTTCACAGTTTTGCACATGAATTCTGTTATCGGGATATTTGCCCACCAGTTCGCCAATAACGTCTGCATCATCTGCGGCGTTTATGATACACAGCTCCCAGTTAGAATAGCTTTGATTTATCACACTTTGTAATAGTTCGTCAAAAAACTGACGCGTGGTATTGTACACCGGCACACACACCGAAATCTTCGGCCATGCCGTGATATCTGCATTTCTTTGGCGATCAAGTTCTGCTTTCGAAGGCAAAAACCGACCTTTCTGAGGCCCATGCCTACGTTTCCAATACTTGTGCGCACGTTTGATGGCCGCAAAAAGCCCCTCTGTTTGCACCATTTCGAAAAAATATGCAACCAGTTTTTGATTACGTTTTTTTGCCTGTTGTTTTTCGCCCTGTGCCATGCCCATCCCACCTATTTCACTCTTTATTTTTTATCTAAGCCCAAAATTTTCATACTCTAAAGTAAAATGATGATTATAAAACGGATCACCCTTTTGCAACATGTCATCCCAGCGTTTTGTGAAAGCTGCTTTTTCTCTGTCAAATCGCTTCTTACGTTCACCCTCGATATCATATCCTCTGCTTTTGCTTTCAAAATGATATGCTACTGCATACGGTGTGAACACATTCCACATTCCTTTTTCATGTAGCCTTAGGCAAAAATCCACATCGTTGAACGCCACCCCAAAATCGGCAGCATTAAGGCCATCAAGCTCTTTATACAGCTGTGTTTTCACCATCAGCGCCGCTCCTGTGACAGCGCTGACATTTTGTGTGGTAGCAAGGCGATACATATCTCCGCCGTTGCCACGCTCGTGTCCTTTATGGCTCACTCCGGCGGTTCCACCCAGCCCCACTATCAGCCCGGCATGCTGTACTGTATCATCCGGATAGTAAAGCATCGCGCCCACAGCGCCCACATCCCTGCGCTGGCTGTATCCCAGCATCTCAGGCAAAAATCCTTCACTGCACAGCTCCACATCGTTGTTCAGTAGTAGTAAATGCTCTCCGCTAGCGTGCTTCACCGCAAAGTTGTTTATATCCGAATAGTTAAACTCGCCTTCATACTGCAATAGCTTCATGCTGGGATATTGCTTTAGTGCCTTTTCATAAAACAGCGGTGTTTTGTCATCTTTCGAGTTATTGTCTATCACAAGTATTTCAATATTATCCCATCCGCCATACTTTTCAATAGAGGCAAGGCATCGCTGCAAGTCATCGGTGTGATCACAACTGGGGATTAAAATGCTAATTTTGGGTGTACCTTTTATGTCATACTGCACCCTGTATGTTCCTGGATAGTCTATTTGTGTTTTCACTTTCGCTTTCAGGCCCAGCCTGTCCACATGCGCCTGCACGGCTTTTCTGCCGGCTTCGGTTGCTTTCGGTTTTTGGCTTATCGCCGACGCTGTGGAGCCCTCGTGTTTGCGCCACATATACAGTACTTTCGGGATATGATATATCTTTTTTGCATTTTCAGAAAGTCGCAATATAAGGTCATAATCCTGTGCACCATCATACTCTTCTTTTTGCACTTCGCCTGCACGCACCAGCAGATCTTTTGTAAAAGCACACAGATGGGTGATATAGTTACATCCACGTAAAGTATCCGGGCCAAAATCACCTTTAAAATGATATTGAGCCAGCTTTTTCATGTTTTCACACAATACAATTTCGTCTGAATATATCAGCTCTGCACCGGTTTTTTCCGCAGCACTTACCACTTCATACAGTGCATTATGTTGCAGCATATCGTCATGATCACAAAGACATATCCACTCGCCTTTTGCCGCTTTTAGGCCCGCGTTTGTGTTGCCTGCTATTCCTTTGTTTTCCTCTAAAGGAATATAGCGGATGCGTGCATCTTTATCAGCATATGCTAGCGATATATTTTTCACTGTAGAATCATTTCCACCGTCTACCAGCAAAAGCTCAAAGTTCTGATAGCTTTGCGCTTTTATGCTGTCAATAAGCTCTACAAGATATTTTTTAGGTGTGTTGTACAGCGGTACCACCACACTCACCAGCGGAGCATATTTCGGAGGGTTTTGCCTTTGTTGCTCTAGCTCACGGCGCAGTGGTATATCTGCACGATATCTCCACGTTTGCCCATGTACCGCCAACTTCAAGCGAAAGTCCACTTCCCGCCAAAGTGCCTGCCATCCTTTTTCTTTCAGCGTATCTTTTCCGCGCTCAAAAAGCATCCCGACACGTTTAGGCGAAATGTTTCTAACTATTGCTTTTCCCAGTGAGTCTTTGCCGCTACTGGCCCAACTAGAGCTTTTTATTTCCTTACTCATGCGTCTTTTTCGCCTGTAGTCTCAGCATCCGACTGTATTTTTTCATCGTCTTTTTGCTTTTTCTTGCTTTTTTCCGCAGTTTCTCTATACTCTGTGCACACGCTCTTACAATCGCCTTTTGCCATCACTTTACCGTGGTTCAGCCACACGGCATTATTGCATAAACGCTCTATTTGGTCCAAGCTGTGGCTTACCAAAAGTACAGTAGTGCCACCGCTCATAAGTTCTTTCATGCGTGCCTCGCACTTTTGCTGGAACAAAAAGTCACCCACAGATAATATCTCATCGCATATCAAAATATCCGGTTTCATTATAGTCGCCACCGAAAAAGCAAGTCGCGCCACCATGCCGGAAGAATAGTTTTTAACTGCTGTGTCTAAAAAATCATGTAGTTCAGAAAAATCCACTATTTCGTCAAATTTTTCATCTATATAGCTTGGGTGCATACCCAGCACTGTCCCGTTTAGGTAAATATTTTCCCTACCGGTAAGATCTATATCAAAGCCCGCACCCAGCTCTATAAGAGGCGCCACACTTCCACGCACAGTACACTTTCCTTGAGAAGGTTTCATCACCCCTGCAATAATTTTAAGCAAGGTAGATTTTCCCGAGCCGTTCAGCCCGATGATGCCATATACATCCCCTTTTTCAACCTTGATAGACACATCTTGCAAGGCATAAAAAGCATCGTATTCCAAAGAACCCTTTACTTTACGTAAAAGGTATTCTTTCACACTATCCACTTTTTCCTTTGACATGGTAAACTTGCGCCAAATACCATCAAGCTCTACCATTGGTAGGCTATTTTTAACATCTTGTCCTTCCAAACCTTAGCTCCTTTTATATATCAAAGTTAAATATGCAAAATAAACTCGTCTTGTGTTTTACGGAAAATAATCAGTCCTGCGATTAGCGCCACCACCGAACAAGCAACCGTGGCAATCCACATACGGGCATCCGGCATGTTGCCATATACCACCACTTCACGAAACATGCTTACATACCAGTACATAGGGTTCAACTTCACCACATATGTCGCAAGCGAATAGTTGTCAAAAATACTTTCCGAGTAAAAAATCGGGGTCATGTATGTCAGCGCCATCACCAGCACGCCATACAAGTGCTTTATATCCCTAAAAAATACTACCAGCGCCGACAAAATAAGGCCCATGCCAAGACAAAAAACAAACAACAATATCAGTACCACCGGCGCCAGCAAAACCCAAACACTGATGGACGACCATGTAAATAGCAATACAATCACCAGTGAAATCATGGCAAACAGTGTGTTTATAAAGCTAAACATCACCTTTTGAAGCGGGAAAATATACTTTGGTATGTACACTTTTTTGATAAGCTGTGCACTTCCCAGCACAGAGTCCATTGCCGTGTTTGTAGACTCGCTAAAAAACGCAAAAATCAACTGGCCGGTAAGCACATACACGATAAACTCCGGCGGCTGACCTGTAGCGCTCACCACCGGTAATTGGCTTGCATCAGCCATGCGCGAAAATAGCGTACCAAACACCAGCGCCATTACCATAGACATCAATAGCGGGTTCAAAACACTCCACACCATACCTAAAACACTGCGTCGATATTTCACTTTCAAATCTCTGCTCACAAGATTCATCAACAAAAATCTATAGTTTAAAAACACATGAAAAGTGCCTTTCAAGTAACGAATCAACCGATAAACCACCTTTCAAGTTCATTGTAACTTTGTTCATTTAGCAGGGGTAACACTGCGTCTTTATCGCTCAATTTATGTGGGCAGTCCAGCTTTGGCCATGCGATACCGATATCGGCGTCATCATACCTCACGCCACCCTCTGCTTTTGGATTATAGTAATCCGAGCACTTGTACTGAAACTCTGCCTCATCGCTCAATACTAAAAAACCATGTGCAAAGCCTTGTGGCACATACAACATGCGCTTATTTTCCTCGCTTAGCTCCACACCCACCCAACGGCCAAAATGCGGACTGTTTGGGCGCACATCTACACCCACATCAAACACACTGCCTTTTGTCACACGCACCAGCTTTGCCTGTGTGTTTTCTGTTTGGTAGTGCAAGCCACGCAACACACCTTTGCTGCTTTTGCTCACATTATCTTGCACAAAATCAACATCGATTCCGGCATTTACAAAATCTTCTTTTTGGTATGTTTCCATGAAATAACCACGTGCATCACCATACACCGTCGGCTCTACTATAACAATACCGGGAACCTCTGTTTGTATGAATGTAAACTTTCCCAAAATTCCACCCTCCTAAAAATAACCCTACTATACCACTATCAAAATATCTTTTGTAAGAATACCACAAAACCACGCCAACTTCAAGGAAAAACCTTGTCTAAACACTATTTTTACAAAAGATTTCACATCAAATTTATATACCATTTAAAGACCATTTTATTAAAACAAAGCTGTCAAAATACTGTTTTGCACCAGCATTCCGTTTTTTGTTAGGCGCAATATCCCATTTTCCCACACAGCATAATTGTTTTTACACAGTTTATGTAAAAAATCCACCTGGCTATTTGTAAATTCTTTTTTATATTTTGCTTTCCATTCTTCTTCGCATAGGCCTTCAGTCAGCCTCATTCGAAGCATAGCATAATCTTCAGCTGTCATATCACTTTCGTTTTGCATTATGTTTTCATTTCCCAAAAACAGTTTTGTATCAGGTGCAAATGAAAATCTTTTCCCGTTTATATGCGAATGTGCGCTGGGCCCAATTCCCAGCCAATTTTCACTGTTCCAATAAAGCAAATTGTGCCTGCTTTGCATTTCTTTTTTTGCGAAATTCGATATTTCATACTGGGCATATCCCGCTTTTTCCAGTTCTTGCACAGCATATAAATACATGTCTGCTACCTCGTCTTGAGAAGGTAAACAAAGCGATGCATCCCTTCCAAATGGCGTGTTTTCCTCCACTTTTAGCACATATGCCGAAATATGCACCACACCATTTTCACGCAGCAAAGAAAGCGTTTCGTCAAACTCAGCGTTTGTATACCCGGCCAGGCCCAGCATTATATCACCGGAAATATTTGTAAATCCTACTTTTCGCGCGGTTTTCAATGCTTTTTCTGCATCGCTTGCACTATGCCGCCTGCCCAAACTGGCAAGGCTTTCACTTTTTGCTGTCTGCACACCAAAAGATAGCCTGTTTACTCCCGCCTTGTACCATCCTTTTAGCTTTTCTTCATTCACACTTTCAGGGTTTGCCTCCAGCGTTATTTCGGCATTTTTTTGTGGCGAAAATGCACTCAACATCTGCGCTACTTGCTTTTCAGACAAAAGCCCCGGTGTTCCACCTCCAAAATACACTGTTATGGGTGATATGGGTTTATTTTCATCGTCTTTCGGCGCATATTCTTCAAAATCTCGCAAAACAGCATTTATATATTCATCAGGTACCTTACTGCTTGCTCCTTGCGTGTGAAAATCACAATAATTACACCGTGCGCGACAATATGGTATGTGGATATATAGTCCATACTGCATACAAGTTCCCCTTCCTAAATATTTTTCTGTTTTCGGCTAAAGTATCACCCTTTATCTGCCGATGTATTTTGTAAGAAGCCTTGCTAAATATATTTCAGGTTTCTTGCAAGTTTGCCACAGGGGGCAATAGTCCCTATATAGGCGCTTGTTTATTTATATATAAAGCGGTCGGATTTCTCAAACGGCACATAATATAGTGCCACTAAATTCAAACGAGTTATCGCGTATCGCCGGCCAAAAGCCGCCGACAAGCCAGCCGCACCGCAAAAAAAATCAGCTGTCACTTCCTTTATTTAGGAGGCAACAGCTGTTTTTTGTTTTTTCTTTTGCCATGCCATGCTTTCATGGATACAACACTACTTTGGCATACACGCCTCAATTTCTTCCATTGTAGGCTGGGCTTGAATTGCACCGTATTTTGATGTAGCAAGACTTCCTGCAACGGTACCATATTGTAAAAGGCGTTCCATCTCTTTTTCGCCCACTGTTGCTTGCTTGCTTGCAAGACGAGCATTCAGCACTGTACCCCAAAATGCGTCGCCCGCACCTGTGGTATCCAGCACTTTCACCTCATATGCAGGCACACTAGAGCGCGCATCTGAAGAAATACCGATGCTTCCTTTGGGGCCCAATGTCACCATCAGCATCTCGAAGTGATACTGCGAAAATAGATGTAATGCCGCTTTTTCAGGATCTTCTTTACCTGTAACTAAAGTAGCTTCTTCCTCTGACACTTTTACATAATCTGCCAGTTCCATTCCTTTTTTGATAGCCTCTACAGCGTCCTCTTCACGCTCCCATAAAAATGGTCTGTAGTTTGGGTCAAACGATACTTTCGCGCCGGCCGCTTTCGCCCTTTGTGCGCACGCCAATGTTGTAGACATGGCCGGGTCCTGCACCATAGACACTGTGCCAAAATGAAATACGCGGCAGTTTTCCACCAAAGAATAATCCACCTCATGCTCTTGCAGCATCACATCGGCTGTGTTTTCACGATAAAACGTAAATTTTCTGTCACCATGTGAATCCAGTGTCACCATCGCCAGCGTTGTCAGTTCTTTTCCGCTCACCATGCCGCTCACATCAACTCCGCTATCTTTCACGCTTTGTTTTATATAATCACCAAATGTGTCACGTCCAACCTTGCTGATAAAAGCTGTTTTTCGGCCCAGTTTTGCTGCCATCGCCAACAGGTTAGCCGGTGCTCCGCCTGCACTACCTTCCATGTATAGCTTGCTATCATCAGCGCCTTTTGTAGACACAAAATCTATCAAACTTTCACCTACTGCCACAATATCCCATTTTTTCATTACGTCCTCCCCCTTTGCTACATTTTATTTATTTCATCATTTTTCATATGATATCTACTTATCCAATCCGATATAATCCCAGACCGCCTATTTTATAGCATCCCGAACTTTAGCAAACTGCGGCCGATTTACATATAAATATCTTGCAATAATCTCCATCATTTCAAAGTCTTCTTCTGAATCTATGTCCAGCACCGCTGTGTCTTCCATCTCAAAAATTTCGCATCTGCCGTCCCATAAAAATCCGCTTTTATTTTCAAAAAGAAAATCGCGTCTGAACGCATAAATAGAGGCGTTCAAGTCATAACACACAGGTGCCTGCTGGCGAGCCACCACATCGCTCTTCACCACCTGCTGTACATATCCATCTTTTCGTATAGCCATGTTCATATACGGGTTTCGGCGACTTTTACATGCGCTCATCACAACGTCTAAATCTTCACGCGAGCTTATTAAATCAAAGCATCCCGCCACATCTTCTATTGTACGCAATGGACTGGTAATGTCAAGATCCATATGATAATCATACGGTTGTCCTCTTTTTTCTTCCATCACCTGCAAGGTGTGCTGAAACACACACATTTTAGCTACAGTATCTCCACTAAGTGCTGCCGGCCGATGAATTTGTATCACATGCGGATAAGAACTTTTCACCAGCTCTTTTAAAAGCCCACTGTCAGTGTTCAAAACCACGTCTGCCTTGATATCCTTCCTGCTTTGTAAAAACAGTTCAATGGCAGCCAATGTATAGTGCACCAGCGGCCGTGCGCAAAACGTTTTCAGGTTTTTATTTTTAAATCCCTTACTGCCCGCACGTCCACACACGGTAATTAACAGCTTGCTCATTCTTCTTCTCCCATCACGGCATCGTTTTTTTCGCCTTCGTCCAGCGCCGTGTTCCCCATTGCAATTTGCAGCACGTTCAGCGCCCTTTGTGGACTGTTTATACTTTCGCCTTTTCCATTTTGCGCATAATTTATAAAATATTCCATCTCTCGTTTATATCGACAGTTTGGGTCCTCGCTGTAGTCTTCACGTGTTCCGTCAACATTTGTCAGCACGCCTGCGCCAAAATCGGCCACAATAGTGCCCTCTTCACAAAACACTTCCAGCTCCCTGCGGTATTTCCGGCCAAAATAATCAAGATGCAACTCACCCACGGCATTTGGCCAGTATGCAATATACACCGATATGTCATCTACATCCATTTCAAGATGCGATACCTGCCCTCGCATGTTATAGCTTTGCAGAGGCGGACCAAACAGATCGTATAAATAATCCCACTCGTGAATTAAATCCAGTGTCACTCCGCCACCCATGGAGGATTTTGCCGAGTACACCGTGCGATAATCCACCCCATTTCGCCACTCGGGCAAATAAGACGAGCATATAGCCCGCACCGAGTAAACCGGCAAGTTGTACAGCTTTTTGCACAGTGCATCGTACAAAGCCGTATGTCGCATCGGTGCCGCCACATAGGCCTTTTGATCCATACCAAGGCCAAGCACCGACAAATCATACTGCGGATGATCAAACAGTGGCTTCTCGATAAAGTAAGTACCCACCTTACCTTTCAGCTCACCAATGGTCATTGCATGCACATGAGTGGGCCCTGTAACAAAGGCGATATCAAATGTCTCGTCTTTTGGCAACGTGTGCACCTGACGAGTAATCATGCACGATACCTCAGCGCTAAGCTCCCTATCTGACGAGCGCAGGGCTACCACTTCAATATTTAGCTGTTTTTCCTTGCACAAGGCATCTAAATTACGCAAATGCCTGGTTCCTATACTTCCAAGACCAATAAACAGCACCTTCATTACTTTACCCCCTCACATAATTTACTGCATTTTTGCCGCGTTCTCAATGTCATCCATCAAGCGAATAACTTCCCTATCTTTTTCAAAATCCCAAAGTGGCTGCGTGTTACCTTTCAATGTCTCAAAAAAGCATATCATCTCGTCAAGATACGCATTCTCCACAATATTATCACTGTATCTGGAGTCTTGCTCAAAACTTTTATATGTATCCACACTTACTTTTTCTTTTGTGTTCATGTCATACTCATAAAGAGCTTTTGGGTTGCCCTCCCAAAAAACATGTATACCATCGCCAAAAAGCTCGAAATTTCGCACAGCTTTAGGGCTAACTACATCGGCACATAAAACGCCCATCGTGCCGTTTTCATGCTTTAGACTCACCATAACACTGTCGGGATAAGGGAGCTCTAAGTCGCTAATACTCTGGCCACACACATATTCCGCCTTGGCCTTACCAAACACCGTGCACAACCACGGAAGCTCTATTCCAAAAATTTCACGTACACCGCCGGTGCGTGCATCTCCCACAAAAAAGTTCTTATAACTTTCCCACGGATGCCAGTCGGGCAAATATTGGCCTATGTGGTAAATATATCGCATAGGCTTTGCAAAATTTTCTACTCTTTTTTTAATATGACTAATCTCTGCACGATACAGCATGGTCGAGCTTAGAAAAAGTGTTTTTTGCCTTTCTTTTGCAAGCGACATAAGTATATCATATCCGTCGTCCACTAAATTCAACTCAGAAAAAACAGATAAATCCGCCATCAGCAGTTCTTTTGTCACTTCCATGTGTGCTAGCGGCGCAGTGCACACAAACGCCGCATCATACTTTTCTTTATGCTCTAAAGCCTGACTCAAGCTGTCAAAAGTCTCAATGGACAGCCCTTGTGCTTCTTTTCTCCGGCTTTCGTCACTATCCACCCCGAACAAAGTATGCCCCAGACTCTGGGCAAGGCGAGCACGGCGCTTGCCCATACTGCCAAGCCCCACCACTAGTATGTTCATTTCGTGCCCTCCCCATCATAAAACACTTTCATTTTGGAAAGCAGTTCTTTTTGCAAGAATTTCGTGAGAATTTCCACGATTTTTCCGCTGGTATCTCCGCCATTATATGGGCTATCCACCGTAGCGGCAATCTTTGCAAAGTTTGGTTGTAATGCATGTGCCATGGCCTTTTCAATGGAAGCCGTGTCCATGTCGCAATGCACAATATTATCTGCACGCACCCTGCCTGCCTGACGCTCGCCTATATCAACGCAAGGAATGCCCAAAGACGGTGTTTCCACCACACCCGAGGAAGAGTTGCCAATCACCAGCGTTGCATATTTCATGGCCGAAAGATAACGCACCACGCCAAGGTTTGACACTATAACAGCATTGTTTCGCTGTTTGCAAAACGCATTAAAAAGCCTGTTCACCTCTTGGCCACCGGCATCGGCATTTGCCCCGGTGATAAGATAGAAAAGATCCGGCCGTGTATCAAGCGCCGAAAGAAGCATACCTGCCTGCCGCGCAGGTGGATGCTCGGACAGTGTTTGTGGGTGCAGTGTTACCAGCGCATATTTTTCCGCCAGCTTAAAATCCAGCGAATCCACCAGCTGCTTACGGCTCATCAGCTGCAAGTTTCGCACATTTTCGTCGCCCAGCCCACCCACGTTATATACGCGCCAAGGCTCTTCACCCATGCGCAAAACACGTTGTCTGTAGCTCTCACAAGACGGAAAATGTAGTTTTGCCATTTTTGTTAGGCAATGCCTAAACCAGTCGTCATCCGCACCCTGGGTAACGTCTCCACCACTAATGTGAACCACCGGTATGTCTAATAGGCTCGCCGCTTGACCTGCGGCAAATGCCTCGTATCTATCGCCCAAAATCAGCACTGCGTCAGGTGCTCTTTCACACTCTGCCAGCCAGTCTGTAAACATTTTCAGCGCCAGCTCCACCAGCTTTGCCGTGCCCTGCCTTGTCTGTGGCACTTCTTGCGATAAAATATCCAGCTTTGCGGCAATCGGAAATCCGTCGTCTTCAATTTCAGATACCGTATACCCAAACTCCTGCGATAAATGCGTTCCTGTTACTAGCAGCTGTACTTTCAGTACCTTGCTGTCCATCATATTTTTTATCACGGGACGAAGCAGGCCATATTCAGCCCTTGTCCCGGTTACTACCGCCACCGTAAACATATATTTGCGACCTTTCGATGTAAGTTTTTATTCCTCTATAGGCTCGTCTTCACTGTAATCTCTATCTGCTTTTTTTCCAAGTATGTCATACCATTTCATCGGCGATATACCCTCGCCCGGACGCTTTGTGGTAAGGTTTTTTTCGCTAAACACTTCACCTTTTTTAATGTCACACGCCGCCACTATGCTTTTCCTTGCAATGGGCATGTTTTTTTCTTCGCTTTGGCTTACAGCCTTGTTTCGCTCGCCCAAAGCAGCTTCGGTGTTTCTCACTGCGGCCACCATTTCCGCTAGCTGCTTTTCATCTAGGCTGGCCTTATGGTCAGGCCCCGGCAGGGTTTTGTCAAGCGTGAAATGCTTTTCGATAACCACTGCGCCCAGCGCCACTGCGGCCACCGCCGCCACATACCCCTCAGTGTGGTCACTGTACCCCACAGGAAACCCGAACGCCTCGCACAAGTCCAGCATCGCTAATAAATTCGCGTCACAAAACGGCGTGGGGTATTCTGTGTTGCAGTGCAACAGTGTAATATCTTCCGCTCCGGCATCTTGCAAAACAGTCAAGGCATCGTCTATTTCCGGCAAAGTACTCATGCCGGTAGACAGCAAAATAGGCTTGTTTTTTTTGCCTATTTTCTCAAGATACGGCAGGTTTGTAATCTCGCCCGACGGTATTTTATCGTATGGTAAATCAAGGCTGTGTAAAAAATCCACACTGGGCAAATCAAACGCCGAGGACAAATACACAATGCCTATAGAATCGCAATATTCTTTTAGTTCTTCATGTGCTTCGAAGTCGAAATGTAGCTTGCGTATCATGTCCAGCTGGCTTTCGTCGTCTTTCGTGGCTTCTTTTTGATATGCGGCCTTTTGTGCAAACTTGCTTGCCACAAGCTCTGGCACGGCCGTTTGATATTTCACTATGTCTGCGCCTGCATTTTTTGCGGCAAGCGCCATTTCTTTGGCCATGTTTAGGTCACCGTTATGGTTTACTCCTGCCTCTGCTATAATCAAAACCGACACGCTGTTTCCTCCTGTTTTTCCGTTTATGCGCCTTCGAAACGCCGTCTCATCTCATCCAGTTCTTCTATTTGGCCCATGTCCATAAACATAGCCTCGCCTATTGGATATATTCCTATGCGCATGCCTTGTTTTTTACAAGTTTCTATTATATCTGGGAAGCCCTGCGCCACGTCATCTTCTATTTCATCCAGCACATTTGGCTCCACAAGATACATTCCGGTATTTGTCAAAAAATTCATGCATGGTTTTTCTTTTATATGCGTATACTCGCCCAACTCAGACAGCTCCACCACACCGTACGGAATGGTGTATTGCTTTGTGGCGCACACCATGGTGATGGTGTTTTTTTGTTCTTTATGCATTTTTGCTATGTCAGCATAATCCGCTTCTATCAGCGTGTCGCAGTTTGTAAGGAAAAACGCCTCGCTGAGCTTGCCTTTTAGCAAGCTTAGCCCGCCACCTGTGCCCAGTGGTTTATCCTCGTCCACCCAGCTTATGTCATAAGGGTTTTCAAGATCAGCAAAATAGCTTTTTAGCATATTTTTACGATAGTTTACCAGTAGGTGAAACTGCCTACATCCAAAATCCAAAAACTTACCCAGCACATGCTCGATAATCGGGTTTTCACCTATGGGTATCAGCGGCTTTGGAAGGATTTTCGTGTACGGATAAAGCCTTGTACCCAGGCCACCTGCCATCACCACCACAGGTATATCAAGACGTGCATTTTCTTTTGCGTCGCCCACTTTTTGGTTTGCAAACACTACATCGGCAATATTACCCTCATCGTCAAGTAGCGGCACTGCGTCTATATAGTTTTCCATCATAAAGTCTTGTGCGTTTTTCCGCCGGCTTAAGTGAAGACTCTTAGGCGAAAAATTCGCCACTTTTTCCACAGACGATGCTAAATCACCGCCACGCAAAATATATTTTCTGATATCACTGTCAGTAAGCACGCCTTCCAGCTTGTCATTTTCAGCAATAAACAAAATACGACACCCAGCCTCATCAAGACGCCGCATAGCGTCAATGGCCGATATGTTTTTAGCTATAATCAGTTCTTTAAAATCCACACGCCACAGCCCCTTCACTCTTATCTCACTTCATTACGATTACAACGCTAAAATCTCATCACACACTCTTTGTATCCCACTATCCGCAAGGTTTGTAGAGCACGGTAAGTTCACAATATTTTTGTGGTACATCACCGCTTTTTCAAGACCGTATGCTTCGTTATTTTTATACGGTGTCTGGTCGTTTATCAGCCCCCATATAGACCTTGTTTGAATTCGCTTTTTTTGCAAATAATCTATCAGCTCGTCTCGTCCCATCGCAAAATCGCCCACATACAAGCTGAAAAACCACTTATTACTGCGCACAGTTTCTTTAAACGGTAGCACATGCAGGCCGTTTTTTTCGTCTAATTTTTGTACATACTGGGCGTACATTTCTTCTTTTCGAGCGATAAAACCTTCCAGCTGTTCCAGCTGAGCCAGGC
>CAYIZZ010000039.1:0-17098 GCA_964367945.1 uncultured Oscillospiraceae bacterium
GCCATCCCGACGCAGGTAAAACCACCCTAACTGAAAAACTACTTTTATACGGAGGTGCTATTGGCCTTGCCGGCAGCGTTAAAGGCAAAAAAAGTAGCCGCCATGCCGTGAGCGACTGGATGGAAATAGAAAAGCAACGTGGCATCTCTGTCACTTCCAGTGTAATGCAGTTTGAGTTTAACGGGTTTTGTGTAAATATTTTGGACACACCCGGCCATGAAGACTTTTCTGAAGATACATATCGTACCCTTATGGCGGCGGACTCTGCCGTTATGGTAATCGACGCTGCAAAAGGTGTGGAAGCGCAAACTAAAAAACTTTTCAAAGTATGTGTTATGCGTGGTATCCCTATTTTTACTTTTGTAAACAAAATGGACCGCGAGTCAAAGTCTCCGCTAGAGCTTTTGGAAGATATTGAAGATGTGCTTGGTATAGGCACCTATCCTATGAACTGGCCCATTGGCAGCGGCAAGGAATTTAAAGGTGTTTACGAGCGTGAGTCTTCTCAGATTTTGGCGTTTGAGCCTGAAAAACTGGAAAATGCACAGCGTGGTACAAAACAAGTCAAGACTATTTCGGCAAAGCTTGGCGACTCGGGGCTTGATGATATGATAGGCGCAGATGCACACAGCGCCCTAGTAGAAGATATCGAGCTTTTAGATGTGGCGGGCACACCGTTTGACGAAGAAGCCCTGCACAGCGGACAGCAAACCCCGGTATTTTTCGGCTCAGCACTTACAAACTTTGGGCTGGAGCCTTTCCTCAACGCATTTTTACGTATGACTCCACCACCACTTTCTCGCAAGTCTTCTATTGGTACCATTGACCCGTTCAGTGAAAACTTTTCAGCTTTCGTCTTTAAAATCCAAGCAAACATGAACCCTGCTCACAGAGACCGTATTGCTTTTTTACGTGTGTGCTCGGGTGAGTTTCAGCGAGGTATGGAAGTATATCACACTCAGCAGGGTAAAAATGTGAAGCTGGCCGGCGCACAGCAGATGATGGCTGAAGAGCGCCAAACAGTAGATACTGCATATGCAGGCGACATTTTAGGCGTGTTTGATCCCGGTATTTTTTCCATCGGCGACACTTTACTATGTGGTAAAGAGCATTTCACTTTTGATGGTATTCCTACATTTGCACCTGAGCATTTTGCGCGCATCACACAAACAGATACCATGAAACGTAAGCAATTTGTAAAGGGTATTTCTCAAATTGCGCAAGAGGGCGCTATTCAGATATTCAAAGAAAGTAGCAGCGGCCTTGAAGAAGTGATTGTGGGTGCTGTTGGTGTACTTCAGTTTGAGGTGTTGGAATATCGCCTGAAAGCTGAGTACAATGTTGATATACAACTGCAAAAGCTTCCCTATCAGCACATCAGATGGATCACACAGCACGAAGGTGATTTGAAGGATCTTGATTTAACCAGCGACTCAAAGCAAGTGGAGGACTTAAAAGGCAACGCTTTACTTTTGTTTGTTTCCACTTGGAATGTAGACTGGGCGCTTGATCACAACGAGGGTCTTACCTTGGCCGAAGTAGGCAGATAATTTACTTTCGCATATTAAGTTTTATAATAATATGATATTATTTGTCGTTATAATTTAAAGGATCATCTTATGAAAAATATGCTATTTATTTTCAATCCACACACCGGTGGTGGACGCCTTAAAAATAAACTAATGGAAATTTTATGCTTGTTTTCTGCTGCGGGATACACACTAAAAGTATGTCCCACTCACGCCGAAGGCGACGCACGTAAGCTTGCCCAGTTGCATGGTGAAGATGCCGATATTTTAGTGTGTTGCGGTGGCGACGGCACATTAAACGAAGTAGTGGATGGCCTTATGCATCTTGAAAACATACCGGACGTCGGGTATATTCCCGGTGGAACCACCTGCGATTTTGCCGCCAGCATGAAATTGCCACGACGTAATATGATACGTGCGGCAAATCGGGTGCTCAGCCCAAAGCAGGTTTATCAATGTGATGTCGGCCTTTTAAATAACCGTGCTTTCACGTATGTTGCTGCTTTTGGTGCTTTTACCGATGTGCCTTATACCACTCCTCAGCGGTATAAAAACGTGGCAGGATATTTCGCATATGTTCTCAGTGGTATCCAGCAGCTTCCGTCTATTCAGTCTTCTCATGTACGTATTGAGTGTGACGATTGCACTCTGCATGAGGGTGATTACTTGTTTGGAATGATTGCAAATTCTGCGTCTGTTGCGGGGTTTTCTTTTCCTGATAAAAAAAAGGTGCAGCTAGACGATGGCCTCTTCGAGGTTTTGCTGGTGCATTATCCGCAAAATCTAGTCGAGCTGGGTGAGCTTTCTACTGCTCTTCTTCGTGGAAACACCAACAGTCCACTCTTATCTATTTTACGTATTTCTAAGGCTAATTTTTCTTTCAATGTACCTACTCCATTTACATTAGACGGTGAATTTGGTGGCAACCACACCAATGTCGAGATCGTAGTGAAAAATAAAGCTCTCCAAATTCGTATTTGATTTTCACATTATTTGTATTCTTTTGCTCACTAACTGTTGACAAATGCATTTTCTTATGATATTATATTACTTGCATCTGCGCTGGTAGCTCAGTTGGATAGAGTGACTGGCTACGAACCAGTAGGTCAGGGGTTCGAGTCCCTTCCAGCGCACCAAGCCTTCCGTTTTTCGGAAGGTTTTTTTTGCGCTTTCAAATCAGCCTTCGGCCTTGCCTCGTCTTCTTTGGAAGGGACTCTCGACTACAAAAACAGTCCACCGGACTGTTTTTTAATACGTCTCGTCTTCCAGCGCACCAAGCCTTCCGTTTTTCGGAAGGTTTTTTTTGCGCTTTCAAATCAGCCTTCGGCCTTGCCTCGTCTTCTTTGGAAGGGACTCTCGACTACAAAAACAGTCCACCGGACTGTTTTTTAATACGTCTCGTCTTCCAGCGCACCAAGCTTCCGTTTTTCGGAAGGCTTGGTGTGCTTTTAAGATGCATCCAATCAAAAACTCTAGCTTTTCATCTGTTCACTTGCCCAGCCAATATAAAAAAGGTTTACACTTTTTACAAGTGTA
Organism: uncultured Oscillospiraceae bacterium; assembly: GCA_964367945.1. Classification (GTDB taxonomy): domain Bacteria; phylum Bacillota; class Clostridia; order Oscillospirales; family Ruminococcaceae; genus JAAYCI01. The sequence continues at coordinate 3,066 of CAYIZZ010000039.1, forward strand.
AACCTTTTTTATATTGCATCTTATTATTTATAAGTCTGTAATAAGTGCATCACCCTGCACAGCTTGCCAATCTTTCTTAAAGTCTTTCACAGCTTTTTCCACTGTTGCCATATTAAATGTTTCTTTCAGTAGTGTCGGTTGTACCGTGACTGTTTGTGCACCTGCCATGAATGCGTTATTCACCTGGCCTATGTTTTTAAAGCTGGCCGCTAGTATTTTACACGACGAATCATTTTCTTCTATCATTGCCCTAAACGCAGATATCGCCTCTTCATAGTCGGTATCTAGGTTTTCCATGCGGTTACAGTATGGCGCAATAAAGTCTGCGCCTGCCATAATAGCGGCAAATCCCTGAAACTTTGTATAAATAGCGGTTGCAGTGACACCTATGCCTTCAGACTTCAAAGTCATCATTGCTTTTAGGCCTTCTTGCGTGGTAGGGATTTTAATATATACTTTATCGTCTACATTTTTCAGTATCGCGTGTGCTTCCGCTATCATTCCCTCGGCATCCTCTGCAATCACCTGCACATGCAACGTTTTGTCATCCCCTATAATCTCACGGATAGTTTTAAGATGTGCAAAAAAGTCTATCTTACCCTCAGCTTTTAATATGCTTGGATTGCTTGTCACGCCGGTGATAGGATAATACTGAATATATTGTCTGATATCCTCTATGTTTGCTGTATCAAATAATAGCTCCATGCCAACTGCACCTCTTTTATTTTTTTATAATTTTGTTAAAGTCGCTAGGTCTTGCAAATCCACTTTGATATACTTTTCCTATTTTAGAACTTTCAAATAACAAATATTTTTCTTTACCGGATTTCAGCAACGCTTTTTTTGTTTGTGCATCCACAATTTCAGGCACAGATGCACCAAGCTCTTCATCAAATCCATGCGTGCCCATAAATACTTTATCTGCCAAAATTTCACTGAAAAAGTTTATGGTATACGGCCCAAACACACCCGCTGACACATCATCATACTCACCCGGCGCCATGAACAGTTCCACTTTTTTGTTTCCACTTAAATATTGTACGGCCGGATATGAGTTTGTGAAAATTCTCAGCTTTTTTTCGCCTATATACTTTAGTATCTGTAATGTCGTGGTACCACAATCCAGCACAATGGTGTCACCATTTTTAATGTAAGAGGCTGCCTCTTGTGCAATTTCAGATTTCACAAGCATGTCTGTATTCAGCTTGTCTACAAAACTTTGCTCCAGCTCCATTCCTTCGTTAATGCTTGCCCCACCATGTGTCAGCGTAATAAGGCCTTGCCTTTCAAACAGTTGCAGATCCCGCCTTATAGTCATTGAAGACACATTAAATGTTTCTGCCATATCAACCAGCTGGATGGTTTTTTCTTTTTTCATCACATCAAGCAGTTTTATTCGTCGCTGTGCTATACTCATTTTTTCACCCACCTATATCGGCTTTCATACCCATGCTTTCACACACTGTTTTTGCATACTCCACTGTTTCGTCCAATTTATCCTCATCATATTCCATGTTCGCTAACGGATATAAAAGCCCTTGCGCTTTATATTTGCCTTCACCGTAGTTGTGATACTTCAAAATATCCACCTGTTTCACCGATTCACCCAGTGATTTCGCAAACTCCAGCCTTTTTACTATATCAGATTTGTCGTCGTTATATCTAGGAACCACGACCATCCTGATATGCATGTCTTTACCTGCGTTGGCCAATTTCCTTGCAGTTTCTAAAATCACTTTGTTAGATACACCGGTACACTCTTTGTGAATATCTTCGTCCCATGCCTTTATATCATACAAAAATAAATCACACTTTTCAATGATATCCTTGTTTTTTTCAAAGTTCCACAACCCAGCTGTTTCTATGGCAATGTGGATATCATCATTTTTTAGTCTTTCCATGGTAGCTGAAAGTAGTTTAGGTTGTAAAAACGGTTCTCCGCCCGAAAATGTCACTCCGCCATTTGATGTTTCAAAAAAATATTTGTCACGTGCCAGCGCCTTGTACAGCTTTTCATCGCTGGTATATTTTCCCTCGTCTTTAAACGCACTGTAGTTACAAATATCTGAAAGCTCGTCTAAAATCTCACATCTTTCTCGGTCTATCACAATGGCATCATCCTTAATTTCTATGGTGCCACTGCTTAAGGACACGCATTTTCCACATTTTTTACAAAGATTCTGCTGATGAAACAGCTTTTTCCCAGAAAACATTGCCTCAGGATTTGCGCACCATTTACACCGTAAGTTACACGACACAAAAAACACTGTACTACGTATCCCCGGACCATCTTTTGTCGAGTATGTTTGAATGTGTGTAATCAAACCTTCTGCCATCTTTCATCTCCTAAAAGCTGTGTTCAGTGCGTCCAATGATAGCATCTTGCGCCTCTGGCATCAGCGTTGTAAACAGTGCACAATACCCTGCCACACGCACCATCAGGCTACCGTGGTTTTCAGGATGCTCTCTAGCATCACGAAGCTGCGCCGCATCCACGATATTAAACTGGTTATGGAAGATGTTAAATCCTCTTGCGCTTTCGATAAACGACGTAAATTTCTCAAGGTTCTCCTCGCCTTTAAGCGCATCCGGTGAAAACCTCATGTTCAACAGCTGGCCACCTGCAATTTTTTGGTTCGGCAATTTCGATACCGAATGAATAACAGCTGTCGGTCCACTTTTGTCTGCGCCTATACACGGTGATGCGCCTTCGTTCAGCGGCATGCCTGCATTTCTTCCGTCCGGTGTAGCTCCCACATCAAACCCATTTGGAACATATGAGGTAATGTTTGAGGTCGACATGGTATATCTGCAACCTATCGGGCCCTCACCCTTACGGTTTGTGTAATAGTTTGGAAGTAGCGCCAAGTAAGACTCATACACATCGGCAACCAAATGATCCACATAATCTTCGTCGTTACCAAACTTCGGCACTTCCCTACACATTTTTTGAATCTCGGCACCACGCTCGCCCGCAAAGTCAGATTTAAGCGCCTGCATCAGCTCGTCATACGAAAGCGCCTTGTCTTCAAACACCAGCTTCTTTATTGCCGCAAGCGAGTCTCCTATCACCGACGGGCCAATATTCGACTGTGATATATAGTCATACTCCGAGCCGCCTTCTTTCAGTGTCTTGCCTCTTTCCAAACAGCAGTTTATGGTAGAAGAAGCAAAAGCATCAGCGTCGTGATACTTCAGTGATGCATCACACACATTATCGCAATCTATGGCAAGCTCAAAGTAGAATTTAAGTGCTTTCTCCCACGCTGCCCATAAGTCCTCATAAGACTTATACTCTATCTCGCTACCGTCTTTACCGCTAATGTTAAACAGCTGTATCTTAGACACCGGATCTACACCGTTATTCATTATGATTTCCAGTATTTTGCCAAAGTTTATGTATGTCATTCCTGTTGCTCTATGACCCCACTTGCCCGGAATAGCCGTTTCCACGCAGCCCATAGACGCATAATCTCTGGCTGTTTCAATGTCTAAGTCCAGTGTCATCATTGCGGGAATAACAACCTCGTCACAAAAAACCGACGGCATCCCAAACCCTTGACGAATCAATTTTGCTGAGTCTTTCAAAAGTGCTCTTGGTGTATCTTTACAGAACCTCACACTTAGGTTTGGCTCCGGTAGTTTCGACTGGTTCATTGCTTCAAGGCACATATATGATATATCGTTTGTGCCTTCAGAACCGTCAGGCTTCATGCCACCCACCATCAGATTCGAATACAAAGGATATCCGCCACTGTATTGCGTGTGCCCCCATGGCCTTACTTTATTCAGGCTATTTGTCATGATAAAGAAATGTGTGATAATTTCCAGTGCCTTATTTTTTGTTATCGTCTTGTTTTCGATATCTTTTTTATAGTACGGGTATACATATTGGTCAAATCTACCAAAAGAGAACGAATGGCCGTTACTTTCTATCATCATCAAAAGGTGCGTGAGGTACACACATTCCACAGCTTCATAAAAACTCCTTGCGCCGTTTTCCATGAAATCCGAATAAATAACACTATATTCCAAAAGTTCTTTTGCTCTTTTTTCGTTTTTTGCGCCCTTTGCCTCTTGCGCTAAAAGCTTGCTGAAACGTTTGATGTATTTTAGCACTGCATCCATTGTGATTATGGCCGCTTCATAGTAGTCAATTTGGTTTTGTGTCAGGTTTTCTTTATTTTGCAGTTTTTCTTCGGCAATTTTCTTCATGCCGCCGTATCCTATCTCCAAAACAAAGTCGTGGTTTGGTATGATATGCCCGTCACCCGACATGCTTATACCGCCTCTGTGAAGCACATTTTGTGTTTCTGCTTGCCTGTTTATCTTCGGAAGATTCCGCAACACTTCGTCTTGATGCGTGATATTTTGCCAATACGGCTGTAACACCTTCAGGCGCTGTTTTGTATCTTCTGATATTTCAAAGCTATCGCCACTTCGTTTACTAAACTCATCCAGCTCGTCAATAACCCAGTTGAAGGAATATTCCGGAAACACCGGTGCGGCAAAGTTACTACTTGCGTGGTTGCCGAATATAATAGAATCTTCTTCGATATATATATCCATCTCAGACAAAATAGCATCAAGCGCTTTTGCCCTGCGCACAACTATAGGCTCACCCTCTGTTTCTTTGAACACGCGTGTGATAATTTCAGCCCTTTGCGGGCATATAACAGCTTTCCTGTCATTCATTTTCTTTTGCAGTCTTTCCACTCTGTCATAATCCACGTCGTTGCTATCAGGCTTAAAGCTTAAAAACTCTATCATTTTATTCTCCTTTATCCGCTAGTACCTTCACATTTAGTCAGTTATATATTTATCTGTCTATCAGGCTACTCGCCTCTTCATCCACAATAATAGTCACATCATCGTGTAAATTCAGGAATGTTGCAGGCAAATATGGGTCTACTGCCTTTTCCTCATACAGTCTTTTTATAACCTCAGCTTTACTTTTACCAAAAGCGTTCAGCACAATGCGCTTACTTTTTAATATCATCCCTATACCAATACTTATCGCATCTTTAGGAACTTCATCTTTACCATCGAAAAACTGTGCATTTGCAGCTACTGTATCGTCTGATAAGTTTTCTATATGCGTATCAAGGCAATGCACTTCTTTAGGCATGTTGAATGCAATATGTCCATCCGTGCCTATGCCCAGATAAATCACATCCATCACACCATTTTGGTAAAATTCCTTTGTATATCTCTCACATTCAGCCTGCATGTCCGTCGCCACAGCATCTGGCGCAAATGTCCTTGACATATCTGTATTAGTTTTACTATACAAATGCTGATTTAAAAACCTATAATATCCCTCTTGATGGTCCTTGCTCATTCCCACATACTCGTCCATGTTATACATGTATGCACAGCTAAGATCTAACCGCTTATCCTCATACATCTTTACCATTTCTTTAAAACATATAACCGGGGTAGACCCGGTGGGTATGCACAAATTAAGTGAAGGGTTTTTGTTTACTTCATTTCTTATATACTCTGCTGTTTTTTTACCACCTTCTTCTTTAGTTTTACAAAAAAACCATTCCATAGCTTGTACCATCCTTTATTTTTAACATTTTATAACTTATTCCGGCTTTATCTTTTGTAATTTTATTCTAACATCAACTTAACATTAAATCAAGTTATATTTTGTTATTTTTGAAATTTCCAATAAAAAAATGTCATCCACCGAAGTCTTCGGCAAAATGACATTTTTTATGTTTTATCATCTACATCAATTGGTTGACATCATCTGTGCTAGTTTTAAGTTCACTATCCCCAATCTGGCGGGATATATCATGCCGGCATGGCAGTTTTACGCTGTTTTTTGGCCATCTTTTTCATTTCATACATACGCTCATCTCCCAGCGCAACTATTTCTTTAAAGTTTTTAAACTCGTTATTTGTCGCAAAGACTATACCATAGCTAATAGAGGTAGAGTATGGTTTTTCATATTTGGTTGACATCTGTGATATAGCTGTATAGCATCTAACCACTTTAGACGTTACTTCCATTTTAGTATCATATTCACCTACTACAATAAACTCATCGCCACCATATCGTCCCACAGAACATGTGTCAAAATAACTTTGCACAGTGTTCGCTACATGATTAATATAAAAGTCGCCTTCAAGGTGTCCAAAGTTATCATTGGCATATTTCAGGCCATCTATATCAATAAACGCCAAGAAGAATTTTTCTTTTTTACTCATTTTATCCACAAGCACATCTTCGATATTTTCACGACTTAGTATTCCCGTCATGGCGTCTTTAGAGGCTTCTTCTGCAAGCTCGTTCACCAGTTTTTCCTGTTCTTTATTATATGCTTTTGTCTCGTCAATCATTTGCATAACTAGATTAAACTTGGCCAGTTGATAAGCATAAATAAGGAAAAGCAAAAATGCTAATATAAACGACACACCTGAAAAAATATAAAAATACAAAAGACTATGTGTAGCATTTGAAGTAAATGTTGTGGATGCAATAGTTATAATTGTGATGGCTATAATACTAAAAATACCTACCAAAAACTGTATGTTCCTCTTATCTGCCAAAATTGTATCAAGATAAATTTTAGAAAGGCTTTTTCTTGCAAACGTAATAGTATTTACAGACATCGCCGCTGTTATCATCAAAACAATAATCTGAACTGTCGGCTCACTTAAAGCCACTTCAACTGTTTCGCCCATGAAAAGAGCTGTGCCACCAATAATCGCTATACGCTTAGCAAATAGGTTAATGGAAAACGCCAATGTAATATATAGCGCAATTTGAAACTTCAGCTTGAAAATCACAAGATATTCTATCAGCAATAATAAAGTAAATATACTCATGGCCAATGCTTCATAGGCCACTCCGAAATATTGAATATACACAATCCAATATGTTAAATTAACTAAATAACTTATAATACCACGCACATTTTTGCTTTTGCTATCGTTAAAAATATGGGTAGAGAATGAAAAGAAAATTTTGTGATACAACCCATACACCAAAGCCAAGCCAGCGTACCAAAGTATCAATTCCACTACTCACCCTCCTTTATTGCGTAATACCGTTTTTTATTCTCACGCATATTCTCGTCCACTTCTGAAAGGATAAAATCAACACCCTTAGTCTTTAATTCCTCGTCAACGTATACCGAGCCTATGCTAGCAGACACCGTGACCATTTCCTCTATCTTATCTTGATCTTCAATATGCTGATAAATTCTCTCTATCATCTTTTCAGCAGCTTGTTTTTGATCATTTCCTATCACTACAATAAACTCATCGCCACCCACTCTGGCGATATAATCTTCTGTGCGCACAGACTTAATCAATGCGTTTGCCACACCACAAATCAGCCTATCTCCGGCTTCATGGCCATAGGTATCGTTTGCATATTTCAGTGCATTAACATCCACAAACAGCATGCTAAAATTGCGGCTGTCTTTCTTCACCATGTTTTCCAACAAATCCATGATGAATTGGCGGCTATACACATTCGTCAGCGCATCACGCTCTATTTTTTTATGCAGCTTCACTTTCGCTGTTTCAAGGCGTATTTTTTCGCTCTTGGCCTCGTCTGCTTCCTTCATATATTGTAACGAGTCTGATAAAACCATACTATATGCAAAAACAAAATAAAATGCACCAATAGCAAATATTGCCGTAGATATAGTCAAGACAATTTGAGCTTGGTATATAGTATTTGTGAAAATAGTGACAACATGCATTATCTCATATGTAATAATCCCAAGCACTGCTATCAATAGTATCCGAGAATATTTTACTGTAGTTGTGACACGCTGAATAGCTTTAACCGCAAATATTTTTGCAACAATAGGTTGCACAAAAACAGCCAGTGTGAAAGAAGTGAAAAATATTGGCATCCAGCTATATTCCGAATTTTTCAAAATATCCATAGGGGATATGTTCACACTGAAACTGGTTATAACAATCACTAAAATATTAACCGATAAAATATTCATGGTAAAAATTGCCGCACCACACACAGCTTGCATCCAGCTGGCTTTGGACAAAAACTTAAACTCTATAGTAAGCACTAATAACACCATAATAAAAAAGTACTCATATGGAATACTGCTTCCCATAAATATGCTCACCAATAGACAGTTGAGAATCGCTCCTATGTAATAATCCGCGATACGGCTAGAGCCACCTACCAGTATGTCGGTGGCATATTTAAACACTTCCACCTGATAAACAAAAAGCATGCAAAATGTCACAATGCTAAACAAATTGATGTCCATCGGCAATCCTTTCCCATCTAAATATATGTCCGTACAACGCCTCACATGAAGAAATTTATATAACGCTATAAATTTCTTCATTCAATTAAGTCATTGTATATAAAATAAATAATTATACGAAATTTTATTTATCATCTTATAAATATACTTATTATACATTATTTGACACAAATCTTCAATGCTTTATACTATTCAACTTACATAAAATTATTATTACAACGCATACTTTGTTTTTAATATGTATATTAATGCATAACAACTGCATACATCCCCAACATCACTCAGCATGAAAATTTACGACTATTTGCTTAATGATATTACTATATAATGCTACATAGCGAAACAAACTATTCATTTTCCACAAAACTTTGTGTAAAATTTCGTGTCAATTGTTGAATTGCTTACTGTTTTAAAGTAAAATGATTAGTATATTCATTCAAACGAGTGGAGGAATTTCACAAATGGAAAACAAAAATTTTACATATTCAGCTTTCATTAGTTATAAGCATCTTGACAAAAAAGAAGCTGTGTGGATACAAAAAAAGCTTGAAAGCTACCGCTTGCCGGCAAAAATATGTAGGGAATATGGACTACACAAGCGTCTGAAAAAGTGTTTTAGAGATACTGATGATTTGGCCGGAACCATATTGAAAGACTCCATCATGGACGAAATGAAACAGTGCAAGTACATGATACTTATCTGTTCGCCCAACATAAATAAAAATAGCGAATATATCAACTTCGAGGTGGAAACTTTTCGTGCCATTCGTGGTGATGAATATATCATACCCGTTATCATAGATGGTACACCGGACGACCCGAACCCTGAAAACAGATGTTTTCCTTCATCTTTAACTAAAGATGGGGTTGAACATCTCGGTATCAGCTTTGCTCAAGATGGAAAACAAAAAGCCGTTCTAAAAATCATTGCTACTATTTTAGGCCTTAGTGCCGACGCCATAATCATGCGCGAGCGTAACAGAATGCTTCAAAAGCGCATTTTTGCATCGTTTGCGGGCATAGTTTTTTTACTGCTTTCTTTTTTCATTGCAAACTACTATCTTCCAAAATCCAGTAATTATATCGACTACACTTTAAAAGACGGTGTCCCTGTAGGCATTTTCGAGCTAAGTTCTGCACAAGTGAAAAATAAAACATCCCACTACACTATAATATACAGAAATGCTTTTGATGGTATAAATTTCTTTTCTACATATCCTCAATATGAAGTTCGATATGAAAACAATAAAAATACGTTAATAGAGCCTAACACTCAGCAATTTGTAGATGATCGAGCCTCTCATATTATTTATAAGTACAACAGCGATGGCACGTATACTGCCGAGTATAAAGACCCAAACGGAAAGCAGATAATGCTTTTAGACTATACCTCTGACGGTGAAGCTGCCGATATCAAAAATCCCGATAGCGACTCAAACCCTATATTTTTAGCGGCCAACACAGTTTCTTCTGAAACCTTCACATCCATTGATGATTCCTCCACAAAAAGTGATATCACGCGCTATCAGTACGAATACACAGACGGCTATGTCTCTAAACTGCTGTACATGCGCTATAACAGATATTCCCCTGCGCCCGATGCAGACGGTATTTTCGGACTTGAATATGTACGCAATGAACACGGTCAAATCATTCAAACTTATTATCTTAATCAAGATGAAGAACGAATAATCCTAAAAAATGGGCTTTACTCAAGAACATACACTTATAACGAAAACGGCCAAATAATATTAGCGCAAAACCTTAACAAAGATGGAGAAGGCATATATGTTGAAGGCTCTACACCTGTTAATGAGTTAGTATATGACAAAAACTTAAACCTGATATCTATCATGCACAAAAATGCCGATGACACGCTTGCAAACGGCACTGATGGTTTTTCGCAAAGCAGTATAACCATCGAAAACGGTACCATACAAAAAACATCTTATTTGGGCATAAATGGCGATCCGGTTTTTAATAATATTGGCATTTCCGGCGAGGAGTTTGTGTACGATAACAAAGGAAACATAATATCCACTTCCTATTTCGGCACAGATGGCAACCCCACTTTGAGCGAGTATGGATTCACCACCATTCAAAGTGAATTTGACGCTAAAGGTAATCTAACAAAAGTATCATATCTTGGTGTAGATGGCGAGCTTGTCATCACAAGTGCCGGATTTGCATATGTCGAAAATGTATACGATGAAAACGGCAACATGACGCAGTCATCGTGTTTTGGCACAGACGGTCAGCCCGTCTTGAACAGTGACGGAATTTCTGTTTGGACAAACACATACGACGAGTTTGGAAACGACATAAAAACATCATTCTACGGCACAGACGGCCAGCTTATTATTTCCGGATACGGTGTTGCCATAACTGAAAGTGTATATGATGAGCGCGGCAATTTAATACAGGTGTTATACTATGACACCGACGAAAATCTAACACTTTCAAAATACGGCTATGCCGTGTGGGAGCGCCAGTTTGACGAGAGCGGAAATATCACAAAAACATTGTATTACGGCACAGACGGCCAGCTTGTGCTTAGTTATTCAGATGGTGTTGCCGGTGCAAACAACGTGTATGATGATTTTGGCAATGAAATAGAAGTCTCATACTTTGGCACAGATGAAAATCTTGCCATTAACAACGATGGAATAGCGGGATTCAGACGCGAGTACGACGAAAAAGGCAATGATATAGAAACATGGTTTTTTGGCACAGATAACCAGCTTACACTAAACAATAATGGTATTGCCGGCTGGAAAAGTGAATATGACGAGCTTGGAAACTTGCTTGAAACATTTTACTATGACACAAACAAAAACCTTACTTTGGATGTAAACGGTATTGCCGGTGTGGCACGAGTATACAATGAAATGGGCGCTGTGACAGAGGAAAGCTATTACGGCACAGACAAAAACTTGATTCTCACAACACAAGGCGGCGCCATGGCAAGAAGCACATATGACGAGCGTGGGAACATGATTGAAGTTTCTATTTATGACAAAAACAATAATCTTACCCTTGGCAGAGACGGCTATGCTACTGCAAAAAATATCTTTGATGAGCGAAACAACATAACAGAAAAATCTTTTTGGGACACAGACGGCAATCCTGCTTTAAACCCACAAGGTTTTGCCTTTGAAAAAATGGTATATGACAGCCGTGGTAATTTAGTTCAAGTATCCTATTTTGGCACAGATAACAAGCCTACTTTAAACTACGAAGGCGTTTCTGTGGAAATTTTTGTATACGATGAACATGGTGATATTATAGAGGTAGCATATTTAGGCACAGATGGCGAGCCTATCGCGGGCTATAACGGTTTCGCTTTTGAAAAAAGAATTCTTGATGAGCTGGGTAACATGATAGAAGTATCGTATTTTGATGAGCAAGGCGAGCCGGTCATCACATCAGAAGGCTTTTCATCTGTCAGAAACACATATGACGAGCACGGAAACATCATCCAGCTGGTATACTATGGACCCGACGGTAAGCCAACCCCTATAAATGCTCAAGGTGTCGCCGGATGGAAAAGCAAATATGATGCACATGGAAACGAGATAGAAACCTCATACTATGATGTATTTGGCTTGCCGGTACTAAACGAAGAGGGATTTGCCACTGTACACGCCACATATGACGAGCGTGGCAACGAAACATCCGTTGCATTTTTCGATGTTGATGACCAGCCAGTCATATCAGTTTACAATAGTGCCGGCTGGACAAACACATATGATGAAAAAGGCAACAATATTGAAACGGCGCACTATGACCAAAATGGCAACCTAACAGTTTCGTTGGAAGGATATGCCATCATGAAGCAAGACTATGACATGCGTGGTAATTTAATACAGTTTTCATTTTTAGGCACAGATGGAAAGCCCATGCTGGACAATTATGGGGTAGCATACATAAAAACCACATATAACGATCGTAACCTTCCTATAGAAGCATGGTATTACGACACAAACAACGAACTTGTTCTTTCCATAGATAATGCCGCAGGATGGGTAAACCAATATGATGAGCGTGGTAACTTAATTATAGGCCAAACATACGGCACAGATAAAGAACTTATACACAGTGTCTATGAATACGCCGAGTGGCATAGCACATATAACGAATATGACGATATGTTAAGTGTCAAATTTTACGATAAAGACGGAAATCTTACACTTTCCAGCGAAGGGTATGCAGCTTTTGATAATATATACGATGAAATTGGCAATAAAATAGATACTATTTACTATGATACCCAAGGTAGCGAAATAAACCCTTTTGAATGATATTACGCATCATATTATCACTACACAAATATCTCAAAAACAAAAATATCCTCCAAAAAGGAGGATATTTTTAGTTACTCTAATAGATATACTTTAGTATATTACTCTTGATACATAATAACATTTGCAAAATAAGACTCACCGTTGTAATCGTACGGAATACCCACGCTCAGCTCACCGTCAAGATACAAGCTGTAAATCTGCATGGTCTCGCTTTCATCAAAAATATTATCATACATCCACGCATCGCCTTCATTCAATGTATACACTGAAAGTCCATCGTCATACACCGTCACATAAGCCGAGAATATTGGCTCTGACATCGTTAAATCTGATGTATCATACAGCTGTAAAAATTCAAGGCCGGTGCTTTCTTCTATCAATAACTCGCCCCAAACATCTTGTGTAAGCGCCATGCTGCCGGGTCCCTCATAATCCATCAGCTCCATGGTTCCATACCAGTATGTTCCTGTGCTCAGCACGCCATCTTGTATGCCACCTTGACCGCCGCCTTGGTTTAAGTCACCGGTTCCACCAAGTGTTTCATATGTATCCATGCCGGACACATTAGTCACATCGTCTATGGTGTAGTAAGGATCCGGAGTGCTCATCATATAGTCATGCCATACGGGATACTCGTGTAGCTCACTATCTATCTCTTCTTGCCAATCATCACCATATCGCTTCATATATATGATAAAGTCCATCATATCGCCATCACTGTCTGTCACCACTGTGCTCATGGTGTACTTGTCTTCAAAATCAGAAGATGGCAATAACATCCAATCATACGTATCAAGCATGGTATCACCCATATTTACACTTGTAGCGTATAGTCCTGCCGACTCACCCGTTTCTACATAACAATCACCTGCAATAAACGGCTCGCCAAATCCATCATCAGCATAAATACTAAACTGGCCCACACCTGTGTCATCCACATCCACTACAATATATGCGTCCAGTGTGTCATAATAAAACTCTTCATATTTACCATCGGTTTCATATAGCGAAATAATTCCGTACCATGTGCCGTCCCAATATTCAGACAGCTCACTACCTTCGCCCTGACCACCTTGCAATCCACCTTGAATCCTACTGGAAGTATCGGTGCTCACGCTAATGCTATTAACAATATCTTCGTCATATGATTTAAATACATTCGATATAATAACCACGACCGTAATAATCAGTGCCAATACTACTACAAGAGCTATTCCGCCAAAGATAAATATTCTTTTGTCCACTTTTTTAGGAGTTTGCGGTCCACCTTGATTAATTGGCGGAGGCACCGGCCTACCACCCATTGGTGGAGGTGCGACCTGACCCATTGGTGGAGGTGCGGCCTGACCCATTGGTGGAGGTGGCACTTGGCCCATTGTAGGTGGTGCTACTGGCTGCGCCGGTGCCGCTGTAGGCATTGGCGGTGGTGCTACTGGCTGTGCCGGTGCCGCTGTGGGCATTGGCGGTG
>CAYIZZ010000040.1:0-17067 GCA_964367945.1 uncultured Oscillospiraceae bacterium
AGAAAAGAAAAAAAGAAAAATTAAACACACAAACCTTGTGGTACCGGGGCAAAAGGTTGAAGGAAAAAAGCTAAAAGTCAAGCAAATGCATAAAGGTGTAGCCTTGACAAGTGCACGCCCAGGTCAAAAACTGAATCAAGATAATACACAAGATAATACACAAGATAAAAAGACGGATGTTTCTTTGCCCAGCGGGGTGATTCCGCCAAAGCCAAAAGAAGTTCGACGTAAAAAAGGTCGTAAAAAAGCGGTGGTTTTTCCGGGCAGCAATCCCGAAGTTGAAAACATAAAAAAACCACCGACCAAAAAGCCAAAACTTTCGCCTGCACGCAAACGCCGCAGAAGGCGATATATTATGATGGCGATAATTGCAGCGCTTATAGGGCTGATAGTGCTGTTTTTCACCAGTGGCGCATATCTTTCGGTTTCCACTGCAATATCCGGTGGAATAACAAGTATTCGCATAGCCTTGCAACCCGGTGAAGGCTTTCCGATGGATCTTGCGATGATAGAATATCAAAAATCGCAGCAGATGTCAGATGATGGGTTTGTAGCGCTTGGAACACAAGAGATGGTGATGGTGTCCTCCACAGGTCGTATTTTACGAAATATACCACACAGTTATATTCAGCCGGGAATTTCAGTCGGAGATAACAGGGTGGTTTTGTATAACCGAGGCAGTAAGGAATATACGGTGGAGGGATATGACGATACCATCACCACACAAGTGACCGAGCACGACATTCAGTTTTGTGAGATGAGTCCGGGTGGGTCGCTTGCGGTTGTTACAGCTTCAAGACATCGCACATTTTTAGATGTCTATAACCCGCCTTATGATACAAGTGAGCCGGATTTCAGCTGGCCTATCGTCGATGAAAATCCGATAGCGGCAACATTTGGCTCTGACGATCGCACCCTTACGGTAGCCACAGTCTCGGCACAAGGCGGAGAGCTTGGAACTACTCTTTACTTTCTTCATACAAACCGTGAAGCAATTCAGGCCACAGTGCGTGTGGACGGATCGGTGTTATTACAAATACAGCACATAGGCCGCGGTCAAGTTTTAGCGGTGTATGATACATTTTCGGCAGTGTATGACCAAGACGGCGCAGAGCTTTATCGGTATGACTACAGCGGCAGACGCCTGCTGACAGCAGACATAAGTGATGCCGGTTTGGCGCTAGCATTCGGAACATCTACCGGCGAAATAGTACACACTGTGTGGGTAAGTCTTCTTATGGAAGAAGTATATGAAAATATCGCACATGTGGCGGGCACAGCACAGGTTATGGGCACAGCAAATGGCGTATTTCTGCTGGTGGGCCAAGAGATGTTTGTTTATAATTCTGCAGGGCAACTTAGCGCACAAGTAGAGTATGAAGACTTAGCCCTTGGCTTCGCAAGAGCAGGCACACAGCCGCTTTTAGTGACAATGGGTACAGTGCTGTCCATAGAAGATTATCTGTATGAACAGCCGTTACAATCAGAGTCTTCGGCGTCGTCAGCACCGCAAATTACGTCTGTTGTGCAGAGTATTTCGCCGCCATCTTCCGCGTCAGAGAGCTTGCCACAAAGCTTGCCGGAAAGTACATCGGCGCTGGATGAATAGTAAAAATTGGGTAGACAGATAAGGGGATTATAATGCTCATACCTTCCTTGATATTAGATGGGGCAGCAATACTTATATTGATTTTTACGGTTATATATTACACTAAAATAGGGTTTGTACGCAGTGTACTTAGTTTCTTAGGCTCGCTTGCAGTTTTTGTGACGGCTATTATAGGCTCACGTTTTTTGTCGGTATACATTTTTGATAACTTCATGAAAGAGTATCTTCAAGGCCTTATTGCAGAAAATATTTCGCAAAATGGGTTTATAGACGTGGAAAGCTATTTTGTAGGCATGTTTGAAACCTTGCCAAAAGAGCTGATAACCTCTATTTTGCAGATATTACAGCCTATTATTGATGCAAACTCTGATGATATATCGGCTCAAATCGTCTCACAAGTGGTGGAGCCGCTGGTGGTACCGCTTTTGGCCATCATATTGTTTATTGTTTTATACATTGTGCTCAGGCTGATAATAAAATCAATAATTTCAATGATAAACAAAATGGCAAGAATGCCGGTATTGAAGTCGATAAATTCAGCATTGGGCGCTGTGATGGGCGTAGGCATAGGAATTATGTACATATATTTAGTGCTTTTAGTGATATGGGGCATGGAATTCTTGCAGGTTTTCGACATGGGAAGTGCAGCATATTTTTCGAAGGCTTTGGTATATAAATTATTATTACCATTCAACATTCTGGATATATTTCTCCTGTAATTAGCGAAAATGCGTGTAAAATATGAAATTTTTAGCAGACTCACCTGGGGATTGCTAAAACACAAAAAATGTTGTATACTAGACACAAGAAAGTTTGAGTTTTTCACGTTAGCGCTTGTGAGAGATTTTGCGCATGTGAAAGAAAATAGGCTTTTGGTATACATCGCCGGAAGGCGGGAAAGGCATTTACAATATGACATGCACAAAATGCAAGAAAAGGCCTGCCATTGTTTTCATCCAGCGTATGGAAGGAAATGAAACTCGCAGTGAGGGTTTTTGCCTTACTTGTGCCCATTCGTTGGGTATTAAGCCTGTGGATGATATGATGAAGCAGTTTGGCATATCCGATGCTGACTTGGAAGGTATAGAAGAAAAATTTGCCGGCTTTGTAGGTGAAGGCGGTTTTGAAGCTATGCAAGGCATGGCGGATATAGAGGGTGCGTTGCCCGAAGAAGAAAAAGACGATAACTCCGAGGATGAGTTTTCGCCGGGTGGTTCTGCTACGTTTCCGTTTGTGTTTGGCGGAGCGTCCAAAGAAGGCAAAAAGCAAAAAGATGACACAGATAAAAAACGTGGAAATAAACCGCCAAAACGTAAATTTTTAGATACATACTGTGAAAATCTCACTAAAAAAGCGGCCGACGGTCAGCTTGATAGAGTGATAGGCCGTGACAGAGAGATTTACCGCACGGTACAGATTTTATCTAGACGGCAGAAGAATAATCCGTGCTTAATAGGCGAGGCCGGCGTAGGTAAAACGGCTATTGCCGAGGGTATTGCTCTGCGCATTGCGTCCGGTGATGTGCCGGCACGCCTTAAAAACAGAGAAATTTATCTTTTGGATTTGACATCACTTGTGGCGGGCACTCAGTTTCGTGGCCAGTTTGAGAGCCGTGTAAAAGGCCTTATTTCAGAGGTGAAAGCTGCCCAAAATGTGATTTTGTTTATAGATGAAGTACATAATATCACCGGCGCGGGTGACTCAGAGGGCGCGATGAACGCTGCAAATATTTTAAAGCCCGCACTTTCGCGTGGTGAAATTCAGGTGATCGGCGCCACCACGTTTGCCGAATATCGCAAGTACATTGAAAAAGATCAGGCGCTAGAGCGTAGATTTCAACCCGTGAAGGTGGAAGAGCCTTCCATCAGTGACACCATAGCGGTGCTTTGTGGGGTGAAGGAATATTACGAGGCCCACCATCATGTAAAGCTGAATGATGATATTGTAGAGGCAGCGGTGCGTTTGTCAGAGCGCTATATCACAGACAGATTTTTGCCGGATAAGGCAATAGACTTGCTTGATGAGGCGGCTGCGTGCTGTAGTCTTCGCCATGCAGAGATAACAAACTGGATGGATAAACAAGTGGAGCTGGAAGAACTGATAGCGGAAGAAACCGAAATCGAGCAAACAGCAGAGCCGGATTACGAGCGTCTTGCCGAGGTGAAAAGCGAAGTTGCGCGCAGAACTCCGGAAGTGGACGAGCTGAAAGAGCAAGTGGACACTATTGAAGTGACTATGGAAGATGTGGCCAAGGTAATAGAGCTTTGGACAGGTATTCCTGCTGTAAAGATCGAAGAAAGTGAATACGAGAAGCTGGGTAGTTTGGAAAAACGCCTGGAAGAAAAAGTGATTGGTCAGCACGAGGCAGTACATCTTGTTTCAAATGCTATAAAGCGTGTTCGCGCTGATATAGCAGGTCGTCGCAGACCGGCCAGCTTTATATTTGTGGGACCCACCGGTGTAGGTAAAACAGAACTGGTGAAACAACTGGCATTTCAACTTTTTGATTCTGTAGACCCGCTTATTCGCCTTGATATGAGTGAGTTTATGGAAAAACATGCAGTAAGCCGTTTGATAGGCTCACCTCCGGGATATGTGGGGTATGATGAGGCAGGTCAGCTTACTGAAAAAGTGCGCCGCAAGCCATATAGCGTGATTTTGTTTGATGAGATAGAAAAAGCACATCCTGACGTGATGAATATTTTGCTACAGATAATGGATGAGGGCAAGATAAACGATGCACAGGGACGCAGTGTCAGCTTTGAAAACACGGTAATTTGCATGACGTCAAATGCAGGCTCGTCAAATAACGTGGCAAATGTTGGTTTTGACAAAACAGTGGCGCAGATGAGCGATGAAAAATCAATGAAAGCACTACGAGATTTTCTACGCCCTGAGTTCATAGCACGTGTGGACGAGGTAGTGTCTTTTGCGCCTTTATCCACCGACAGCCTTGCAGAAATTGCAGCTTTGATGCTGGGAGAATATAAGACACCGCTGGCTGCAAAAGGTATTGAGATGTCTTGGAATGAAGAGGCACTAAAAATACTGGTGGAAAAAGCTAAGGGTGGAAAGTACGGTGCCAGAGATTTGCGTCGTGTTATTCGCAAAGAAGTGGAAGATCCCATCGCCCATGGAATTATAGAAGACCATAAGTTGTCGAAAGTAAATGTGAGCGAAAAAGACGGCGAAATAAAGGTAGAACTTCATTAAGACAAAATTAAATATACTAATATAAAAACGGAGCCTTGGGTATAAACCAAAGCTCCGTTTTTTAGTTTTTTATAGTTTTTTTAATGGGTTAAAATGCCCAACCCATTAAAAATTCCAATTGCGGAATTGGCGGAATAAACATAAGCACTGTGCCCAAAATAGCGATAAATACAATAAGCAACAGCATACCTTTGTGTCTATATAGTTTTTCAGGCTTCATGGCAGCTGAATCTTTCTGCATACCAATGGCTAAATACCAGCAGAAAAGCAACATCAAGAAAGGCACACAGAACACAAGCTCGATTTTAAACTTGATGATAAACACACCCAAAAGGAAGGTAGACATCATTGCATAAAACACAGCGGCAAGTAAAAGGCTGTTCTCGGTGTAGTACTTAAAGCTTTTACGATAGAGCTGTGCAGTTTCAGGATTGTTAATATAGCGATATTCACTGTAACGCTTAACGGTCATCAAGAAAGCACCACCCATCCAATATCCAATGCCCAGCGATAAAGGAGGCTCCACAAAAGTGGTGGCGGCATACCAGCCGATTAAAAGACGGATAAGGTTGTTCACGCTTTCGCTAAGCACATCCATGTAAGGTAAATCTTTGGTGCGAATGGGGCGAACGTTGTACAAAATACCCATGAATGCCAAAAGAGCTGTTTGCAAAAAGCAAGGGAAATTTGTGAACCATGCAATAGAAAGGCCAACAACTAAAAATATAAGGTATTGCACTGTAACAATAGATTTTTTCAGATCTAAAACCACAGCTACCCTATTTTTTTTCTCGGGATGAAACTTGTCAAACTGTGCGTCTACATATTCATTCAAAGTGTAGTTGGCACTGGACACAAGGCAAAGCGCCACAAACGCCAACACAGTATTAATCAAAATAACAACAAAATCAAATCGTTCTCCCGTGTTTTGCGTCATCACAAACGCAAACAATACACCGGGCAGCATAAATAAATTTTTGATATAATGATCAAACCGCGCTAATTTTAAATATTCTTTCAAGTGAAAAGCCCCTTTATATGTTTTGCCGCAAAATAAACACGTAGAATAATGTAATACAGCATTTTATATTATAAAGTAATTTAATTAAAAGTGCAATAATAGAAGCATGGTGTAATGCATAAAAATATATAAATATATTTTAGAAATGGATGAAAACAGCAACTTGTTTAAAAAAATAATGGCATGAATAGCAAAAACAACAAAATAATGTGAGAAAATACTTGTCATATGATAGATAGCTGTGGCATACTGAAAAGACGTAATATGCAGGAGGATGCACAAGTGAAACATGTTTTTATCATAAACCCGGCCTCGGGCAAACAAAATGCGGATAAAATGCTGAGTCCGAAAATTTTGCAAACGGCAAATACGCTGGGAATCCAGGCAGAGATTTGGGTGACAGATGCACCAAAACATGCCACATATATAGCAAGTGAATATGCAAAAAAAGGTGATGATGTACGTTTATATGCCGTGGGCGGCGATGGAACATTGAACGAGGTTTTTGCGGGTGCATACCAATATGAAAACGCACAAGTGGCGCACATACCTTGCGGCAGTGGAAATGACTATATCCGAAATTTTGGCTCAACTGAAGAGTTTTTGGATATACAAGCGCAGATGCAGGGTGATGCGATGCCGGTAGACCTAATCAAAAACAAAGATGATATATGTTTGGCCATCATGTCAGTGGGACTTGATGCACAGGTGGTTTGTGCTATGCAAAAATACAGGCGCCTGCCCGGCATGGGCGGAAGCATGGCCTACAACTTGTCTATTGTAGAAAAGCTTTTGCAACCGCTGGGTGAGTCTCTTTGCATCACATTAGACGGCAAAGAAATACAAGATAAATATCTGATCGCAACGGTGTGCAACGGCCAATACTATGGTGGCGGATTTAGAGCGGCACCTTGTGCAAGGTTGGACGACGGCATGCTGGATATAGTTCTTGTGAAAAAGATAAGCAGGCTGAAGATAGCATCCATCATTAAAAAATATAAAAAAGGTGAGCATTTTCACAATGGTGAGATAGTGTCCGAGCTACGTAATATGATTGATTATCATCGTGTGAAAGAAGTTACTATCCGACCTGCAAAAAAAGAATCGATGATTTTAAATGTTGATGGAGAGTTTGCTCCGGTACCATCTTTCACTGCGCAAGTAATGCCGAAAGCGGCAAAATTTGTTATTCCAAAAGACCTGTTACCGCTATATAAATCAAAAATTATTGTATAAAAATAATGATAAAAATGTGAAAAATAGTAAATGAACACAAATAGAAGCATATAGAGAAGATAAATCGGGGGTTTTTTGTAAAATACCCCTTGATTTTTTTTTGGAAAGGCGATAGAATATGTTTAGCACTTTAAAGCTGTGAGTGCTAAAACATAACACAGCAGTAATAAAGAAGCTACTTTTTGCTGAAAATAAGGTGGCTTACAAAACAAATATGAAGGAGAGTACAAACGATGAAACTGAAACCTTTGGCAGACCGTGTTGTCATCAAATTAGTGGAAGCGGAAGAAACCACAAAATCCGGAATTATTTTGACCGGCACCGCAGTAGAAAAACCGCAAATTGCTCAAGTTGTTGAAGTGGGCCCCGGTGGTCTTGTGGACGGAAAAGAAGTAAAAATGGAAGTAAAAAAAGGCGATAAAGTAGTAGCTAGCAAATATGCAGGCACTGAAGTGAAAATCGACGGAGAAGAATATACCATTTTACGCCAGAGCGATATCTTGGCAGTGGTGGAATAATACATTATAACGCTGAAGGAGAAAATAAATCATGGCAAAACAAATCATTTACGGCGAAGAAGCACGCAAAGCTTTAAGCGCCGGTATTGACCAACTGGCCGACACCGTAAAAATCACTCTTGGACCCAAAGGTCGCAACGTGGTTATCGGCAGAAAATATGGCGCACCCACCATCACAAACGACGGTGTAACCATTGCAAAAGAAATCGAAGTTAAAGATGCTTTTGAGAACATGGGCGCACAACTGGTAAAAGAAGTAGCTACCAAAACAAACGACGCTGCAGGCGATGGTACCACCACAGCCACAGTGCTTGCACAAGCTATGGTGCACGAAGGCCTGAAAAACGTAGCAGCAGGCGCAAACCCAATGGACGTGCGTCGTGGCATGAAAAAAGCAGTAGAAGCAGCTGTTGCCCAGCTGAAAAATAATAGCCAAAAAGTAAAAGGTAGCGAAGATATTGCACGTGTAGCTACTGTATCTGCAGGCGATGCAGCTATTGGCACACTTATTGCCGAGGCTATGGACAAAGTTAGTGCAGACGGCGTTATCACCATTGAAGAAAGCAAAACTGCTGAAACATACAGTGAAGTAGTGGAAGGTATGCAGTTCGATCGTGGCTACATCACCCCTTACATGGTTACAGATACTGAAAAAATGGAAGCTGTAATCGACGATGCATTGCTTCTTATCACTGATAAAAAGATTTCTGCAATTCAAGACATTTTGCCACTGCTTGAGCAAATTGTTCAAAGCGGTAAAAAACTTGTTATCGTGGCAGAAGACGTAGAAGGCGAAGCACTTTCCACATTGATTGTAAACCGTTTGCGTGGCACATTTACCTGTGTTGCCGTGAAAGCTCCCGGTTTTGGCGATCGTCGCAAAGAAATGCTGCAAGATATTGCTATTCTTACCGGCGGCCAAGTAATCAGCGAAGAGCTGGGCTATGACCTAAAAGAAACCACAGTAGAGATGCTGGGCCAAGCACGTCAAGTGAAGGTGACAAAAGAAAACACCATCATTGTAGACGGCGCAGGCTCAAAAGAAGATATCCAAAATCGCGTAGCACAAGTTCGTGCCGAGATTGAAAATTCTACTTCTGACTTTGATCGTGAAAAGTTGCAAGAACGCTTGGCAAAACTGTCCGGCGGTGTAGCGGTTATCCGTGTAGGTGCAGCTACCGAAGTTGAGATGAAAGAAAAGAAAATGCGCATTGAAGATGCACTGAATTCTACAAAAGCTGCTGTGGAAGAAGGCATTGTGTGTGGTGGCGGTATTGCACCGCTTGCTGTTATGGGCGCTATTGAAGATGCAACAAAAGATCTTGAAGGCGACATGAAAACAGGCGCTTCTATCATCTTGAAAGCTATGGAAGCTCCCCTTCGTCAAATAGCTTTAAACGCAGGCCTTGAAGGTAGCGTTATCATCGACAAAGTGAAAAACTCTACCAAGAAAGACTTTGGCTTTGATGCTCAAAACGAAGAGTATGGCAACATGATCAAGTTTGGTATTGTGGATCCCACCAAGGTTACACGTAACGCCATCGAGAATGCTGCCAGCGTGGCCAGCATGGTGCTTACCACCGAGAGCCTTGTGGCCGACGAGCCAGAACCCCCAGCACCCGCAATGCCTGCAGGTGATATGGGCGGCATGGGTGGCATGTACTAATAGCTGTCGCTATCGTTATATAGATATAAAAATAAAAGCACACCTTAATTTAGGTGTGTTTTTTATTTTTTTGCATATAATGGTGGGGGATATATTTTTATAATATAAAATTTTTTAAAAAGCTTGACAGTGATAATGCAGTGTGATAAAGTGTTAATAACAAACCGATGAATGAGAGTAAGTACGCAAAAGCACTGATGCTAAAGAGAGTCGCGGATGGTGGAAACGCGGTGCAGAGGCTGTTGCCGAATGGACTCATGAGGGCGGAGCGAAAAGCTTGATGCTTAGTAGTGGCCGACGGGGCCCGGACCCGTTATCAACACGGAGCGCATGGGTGTGTGCGTGCAAAAGTGGGCGTTTATTCGCCAATTTGGGTGGTACCGCAGGAGATTTTTACAGCTCTTGTCCCATATAGGGGGCAGGTGCTTTTTTTATTGTCACAAAGCCCCGACCATACATAGTCAAAGCGCTCCAAAATTCATGCAGTCCAGCTGCTGAAATTCTGTTCAACTGCGTTGTCGTCAATTGTAATACAGGCAGTATTACTCAATCCTCCGCCTTGTTGAATGAAATTTCACCGACGCTGTCTTTGTACGAATTTTGAAGTGATTTGACTATACCGCAAAAAATCAAGGTTCGGGATACTTTAACACCTAATGCCCGGGCACAAAAGAAAGGATGAACATCATGGCAAATGTACCTTACAAAATTTATTTAGAAGAAAAAGAGCTACCGCAAGCATGGTATAACCTGCGTGCAGATATGAAAGAACAACACGACCCAATGCTGCACCCGGGCACAGGCCAGCCTATCACAAAGCCCGAGCTGGAAGGCATTTTCTGTAGCGAGCTTGTTGATATGGAGCTTGACACTAAAACACCTTATTTTGACATTCCCGGTGAGGTGATGGACTTTTATAAAATGGTTCGTCCTTCCCCGATGGTTCGTGCATACTGTCTTGAAAAACTTTTGGGAACACCGGCCAAAATTTACTACAAGTTTGAAGGCACAAACACTTCCGGCTCGCACAAGCTGAACAGTGCGGCACCACAGGTGTACTATGCTAAAAAACAAGGCATAACAAGACTTGCCACTGAAACAGGAGCAGGTCAATGGGGCACAGCGCTTTCCATGGCTTGTGCATTTTACGGCATCGACCTTGAAGTGTTTATGGTGAAAATTTCATCCGAGCAAAAACCATATCGTAAAGCAGTTATGGAAACATATGGTGCGTCTGTAACACCTTCTCCATCGAATTTGACCGAGGCAGGACGAAAACTACTTGCAGAATATCCGGGCACAGGTGGTAGTTTAGGCTGCGCCATTTCAGAAGCAGTGGAAAGAGCCACCACGCTGGAAAACACTCGCTATGTGCTTGGCAGTGTGCTTGATCATGTGCTGATACACCAGTCTATCATAGGCCTTGAAGCCAAAGCGGCACTGGACAAATATGAAGTATATCCCGATGTGATAATCGGATGCGCAGGCGGCGGTAGCAACCTGGGTGGTCTTATCGCACCATACATGAAAGACAGAATTTTAGGTAAAAACTCACCCAAGTTTATTGCGGTAGAGCCGGCATCTTGCCCTTCGCTTTCACGTGGTAAATACGCTTATGATTTCGGTGACAGCGGCCAAATCACTCCGGTTATGCGCATGTACACTTTGGGTGCAAAGTTCATACCATCTCCAAACCATGCAGGCGGCCTTCGTTACCATGGCATGAGCCCGGTGGTTTCCAAGCTGTATCATGACGGATATATCGACGAAGTTCAAACTCCGGTGCAAACTGAGGTATTCGATGCGGCAACCATGTTTGCTCGTTGCGAGGGAATTTTGCCGGCACCGGAAAGCTCACACGCCATTCATTCAGCCATTGAAGAGGCAAAACGCTGCAAAGAAAGCGGCGAAGAGAAAACCATTTTGTTTGGTCTTACAGGCACAGGATATTTTGACATGGCAGCTTACATGAACTACACAAGTGGCCAAATGAACGACTATATTCCTACCGAAGAAGATTTGCAACGTGGGTTTGATAGCTTGCCCAAAATTCCCGGTGTGGAATAGTAAAACGTAGCATAATAAATACCTAAAATAGACCCTGCTGATTTCATGGTGAACAGTACCATGAAAATAGCAGGGTCTATTTTGTGAAAAAAACAAGTTTTTATTGAGGCTATTATGAAAAACGAGTATAATATTACCGATGTAATCAGGGTAGTAAAAAAATGTAAAGGCAGCGAAAAATATGGCTCGATAAAGCTATTTTATAGTTGTCTACCCTTGCACATAAAGCGAATTTGAGGTAAAATGTTGTGTGTGGTAGTGTTTGTTTTAGGTGTTGCTGTATTATACCATGGAAAAGGATGGTGCTGTTTGCGCGTTTTAATAGAATTACTTGACAGAGAATCAATAGAAAATGTGTTGAGCGCCTGTGTTTTTAGTCCTGATATCGTGGTATATTTATGTGATGAGCGTGACTCGGAATTTTTCAAAGAATCTGCGATATGCAGACTGTTCCAGCGCAGAAAAATGAAAACAAGAGCACGGTTTTACTATTTCAATTCTACTGACCCAGAGGACATACAAAAGGCATTAAGCGCAGTAGTGCGGGATTATCCAGGGTGTGTATTTGATTTCACAGGTGGCAGAGAACTGGTGCTGTTGATGGCAGGCACAAGTTTTGCAAAGTTAGATGTGCCCGGCTTTTTTATCGACATTTCAAAAAAGAAATTTGTGAATTTGCGCGGATGTGAAAAGTATGAACAAGACTTTAAACTGCCCTCGTTTACCGTAGAAGATGTGTTTACAATGAACGGGGCCAAACTACACGGCTCGGGGCACTTCACCGGTGATGTGATAGAAGAAAAGTTTGAAGAAGACATCATATCTGTGTTTGAGATAGTGATGAAAAACCCATCGGCATGGAGCAAGTTTGTGTCGTGGCTACAAGCGGCTTGTTCTGATTTGCCTCACTCCCAAACAACTGTTAGTGCGCCAAAGCGAATGAAATGGGGCAGAAACTCAGCTCAGCTTAATGTGATATTACTAGAGCGTTTACAGGAATGCGGCGTTATTGAAAACTATAAGCAAGTCCAAAACAAAGTAGAGTTTACGTTTGCCAGCAAACTGCATCGGAAATGTTTGCTGATAGAGGGTGTATGGCTGGAACTTTACTGCTATGTAATGTCAAAGCGCAGTGGTTTCTTTTGTGATGTGCGCACTAGTGTGGTGGTGGACTGGGACGGTGAAGAAAGTGGACCAAACAACACAAAAAACGAGGTGGATGTGCTGCTGATAAACCATATCACGCCGGTATTCATCAGCTGCAAAATGAGCATGCCTTCACCCCTTGCTTTAAGTGAAATAAAGTTACTTAGTGGCAAGTTTGGTGGCAGAAGAAGTAGGGCAGTGGTGGTAACCATGGACAGCCTGAAAGAATCTCACAAAGCCTTACAGTCTCGCGCAAAGGACATGCACATTACCATTATCGACAAGTCTGTGCTGGAAAGTGGACGTCTGAGCGAAAAACTGAAAGCATTGTGCAGTTGAAATAAGTCAAAACAATTATAGCAATTACCTTTTAATAAAGGTGAGTAATAAAAATGTAAGCATATACAGAAAATAATATGTTTATCAATAAAGAGAGGATTGAGATATTATGGGATTAGCAAGTGTGGCAGTAGATTTAGTATCAGTACATGAAAAGCCGTCGTCTGATGCGAGCAGAGTGGGTGAGTTACTTTACGGTATGACAGTACAGGTGGTACAGCAGTCGGATACAGGCTGGTGCTATGTGCGCAGTGAAAATCATATCGAGGGATATACACTAAGTGAAAGTTTCCAAATGGATAGTAATATAGCGGCTTCTTGGCGCAAATATAAGAAAGTAACGGTGCTGGCACCTTATATTGATATCCAAAAACAACCGGATAATAATGCAGGCACTATCACCAGCGTGCCTCGTGGCGGGGTGCTTGTAGCGCTGACTGCTGCCGGTGCTGAAGGATGGCAAAAAGTAGGCCTTGTAAACGGTGTAGTGGGCTTTACACGCTCTTCTTATTTGGGCGAGTTTATCACTGATTGGAAGACTATTTCAGAGGACGATTTACGCTGGAACTTGGTAGAAACAGCGTTGTCTTATAACGGTGCTGCTTGGCGCAGTGGTGGACGCACATTACTTGGTATGGATGCCGTTGGCCTTGTTACAATGACATATTTACTCAATGGTGTTGTGCTACCACCTAAAATGGAACTACCACAAAACGGCCCGCTTTTCTCGATAGAGAATAAAATGATGGATGAGGGCGATGTAATATACTTCCAAGACAGCATGGGAATTTATGTGGGCGAAAATCGTTTTGTTCACGCTACAAACATACCTGATAATGAAGGCGTGGTAGTGAGTAGCCTAAACCCAAAAGATGATGACTATCGTGAAGATTTAGCCACTCAGATAGTGTCCATAGGAAGCTTGTTTTAATACGATACGCATACCTGAAAATAAAGTGAATCAATGATTGAGGGAGAAATAGTTTTGGATAATAATCAAGCGCAAAGAGGCAAAGAAAAAGAACAAAACTCGTTGCAAAGGCAATATAGGCCGGTGGGTCGTCCTCGCAGGCGCATTCACGGAGCAAACTTGCAATCCAATAACTTGCACCATGATGCAAATCAGCCTATTTCCGGCGAAGAGCTGAATGTAACACCCTATCATCAAGATGAAGAGGTGGCAATATCTTCGGCGCAAAAAGTATCACAAAATATCCATCAGGCAATAAATCAAATCGATTCGTTTGATAGCGTTGATAATGTAGACTTACCGGAGCAAGATATGAGCATGCCACAGCAAAATTTGCACGCTCAGTCTTCGGTTTTTGATGATATCAACTCAAAAGACGATGATGTATATGAAGATGATGTATATGAAGATGATGCCGATAAAAAGCCTGTAAGCAAAGCTCGAAAAGCAAATGTATCATCGCACACACAAAAGAAAAAAGGCTCGATGGTTGGCTGGATTGTGATGGGTGTGCTATTAGTGGTGCTTGTTGCGGCCAGTGTTTTGTTGTTTTTGGTACTGACAGACAGAGTAGAGCTTGGCGGCAGTGGCAGTACTTCACCCACATTTATGACAGAGGGCTCAGACCCTGTTCTTGGCGAAACTCGTGATGCCGGCAGCGACTATGTGGAAGAAACACTGTTTATAGGTGACTCAAATACTGTGCGTCTTGGTCAGTTCGAGCTGGTGTCTACCGGCCGTCTGGCAGCACAAGAAGCAATAGGCATTGAAGCTGTAAACGAGCTGACATTCCTTATGGTGGGTGATGGCGCAGAGCCACTTACAGCGGCGCAAGCAGCCGGCGTAATGCAACCACGCCGCATCATGTTGGCGCTGGGCACAAATAATATCGGAAGCTTGTCTGTTGAAGAATTTTCTACAAAATATGCAGAGGCATTAAATGCATTGCGTATGCAAGCGCCGGATGCAGACATAGTGGTATCGGCGATATTGCCCACAGCTCAGCAAAATAGCTATCCACACCTTACTATAGAAAGCATTGCTGAATATAATGCAGCCATCATGGGTGTATGCAAATCCATGGGTATTCCATTCCTAAACAATGGGGAATCTTTAGCAGATGAAAGTGGATATCTAATAGCGGAATATGCAGACGCAGACGGAGTGCACCTAAATGCAGATGGCCTTAGCGCATGGCTTGAATATTATCGTACGCACGCATGGAATCCTTAAATAAAGTTTGAAACTTTTACTGGATGATGCACAAACGGAGGAATACATATGGCGGCGAATTACGCTTGCCTGTTGGTTGATTTAGACGGCACCTTATTAGACTTTGAATTGGCGGAAAAAGAAGCAATAGTAGAAACATTGCAGGCTTTTTCCTTGCCTTTTGATGATGAAACAGTGGCCACTTATTCACAAATCAACCAAAGCTTATGGCAAGACCTTGAACAACGTAAGATTAAAAAAGATCAATTGATGAAACATAGGTTTTCTTTGTTGCTTGAAAAACTGGGCGCAAAAGCAGACCCTATCAAAATGAACAACGATTACACGACGCGGCTGTCATCTTCTGCGGTGGTTTATCCCGGCGCAAAAGAGATACTGGAGGAACTGTCTGAGTTTTGCACATTGGCAGCAGCCAGTAACGGAACATATAAAGTGCAGATGGAAAGACTGAAAAAGAGCGGTTTGCTACCATATTTTGATGAAATATTCATCAGTGAAAAAGTGGGAGCTACAAAGCCTTCTCCGAAGTTTTTTGATGCAGCATTGCAAAAATTAGGCCTAAAAAACCGCAATCGTGTTTTGATGGTGGGCGACTCTTTATCGGCTGACATTAAAGGTGGGCAAAATGCTAAAATAGACACATGTTGGCTAAACTTCAAAAATCTTGAAAACACCACAAACATTAAACCCACTTTTGAAGTGGACAGTTATATGGGACTAAAGCTGGTAGCAGTGGGAGAGGGGGAGCTGAAGATTGCCGCCACTCGTGAGAAGAGACATATGGTTTGACTCTGCCGATGGGCACTCTAAAATTGCAGGATATGTATACTCGAACCCTTATGTGGCACCGTTTTGTGTGTTGCAGATTTCCCATGGGATGTGCGAATATATACGCCGTTATGAAGAATTTGCCGGGTTCTTGGCCTCTGGTGGTATTGCTGTTTGTGGCAACGACCATTTAGGCCATGGAGCATCGGTACAAAGTGAAAAAGACCTTGGGTATTATTATAACAAAGATGGTAGAATGGATGTGCTTAGTGATATGCACACCATGAACGAAAAAATTCACGAGATTTTCCCTAAACTACCGGTGGTACTTTTAGGGCATAGCATGGGAAGCTTTTATGCGCGCAGATATGCCACAAAATGGCCATCCACTATAGAGGGTCTGATTATTAGTGGCACTGCTGGAACAAACATTAAAATTCATTCTGCCATATCAATGGTAAATGGAATGATAAAAATGTTGGGCATGAGGCATCGCTCTCGGCTGGTAGATAAAATGGCATTTGCAAACTACCAAAAGCGAATTAAAAAACCACGCACACCCAGTGATTGGCTTTCGCGCGACGAAAAGGTTGTGGATGAATACAGAGCCGATCCTTTATGTACTTTCAGGTTTACATTAAGCGGGTTTTCTCAGCTGTTTGCCATTTTACAGGAAGTATCGGGGGAGCAGTGGGCATCCACCATTCGGAAAAAT
Organism: uncultured Oscillospiraceae bacterium; assembly: GCA_964367945.1. GTDB lineage: Bacteria > Bacillota > Clostridia > Oscillospirales > Ruminococcaceae > JAAYCI01. Next base: position 16,502 of record CAYIZZ010000040.1, read on the forward strand.
ATGCCTATCATGATGATCCAAGGCTCAGAAGACCCGGTGGGTGATTACACTAATGGAACAAACGAAGTGCGCAAGATACTTCGTAAAGCCGGTGTGAGTAACGTTGAATATATCACATACCAAGGCGCACGCCATGAGGTACTGAACGAGACTAACCGATATGATGTGTATGAGGATGTGCTGGCATATTTAAGACGATGGTGGAAAAGCTGAGCCACATTAATTCAGACATTTGATATGAAAACAGAAATCGTATAGTAAATAAATATTACATTTAAAGGGAAACAACGGTATGGTAGAGAATTTTTTGTATTCTATTTTCGGCTCAATATTTGCCCTCACACCAATGGATACCATCAAAATGGTAATCATGTGGTCTATAGGCGGCATATTGATTTATTTGGCTATTAAGCGCAACATGGAACCATCGCTGTTGTTACCGATGGGTTTTGGTGCTATTTTGGTGAATTTACCTTTCTCCGGCGCTGTCACCCAAGTGATAGACGGTGTAACAGAAGAAGGTGCACTAAGCGTGCTTTTTGATGCAGGCATTGCAAACGAGCTTT
>CAYIZZ010000041.1:0-16855 GCA_964367945.1 uncultured Oscillospiraceae bacterium
CGTATAGCTTTTTAAAGAACATGTCAAGTGTGCCTTTTAGGTCGGTAAAGGTGACATTTTTATCCACCGCCAAGCCCTCGATTTGATGGAAAATGGGGCTATGGGTAGCATCGGCCGGATCAGAGCGGTATACTCTGCCCGGGCAAATGATACGAATGGGTGGCTTTTGCGACATCATGGTACGGATTTGCACAGGACTTGTCTGTGTACGCAAAAGGATGTTTTCAGTGATGTAAAATGTGTCTTGTGTGTCACGTGAAGGGTGACTTTGGGGCATGTTTAAAAGGGTAAAGTTGTTGTCGTCATACTCGATTTCGGGACCTTCAACAACATCAAAACCCATACCCAAAAATATGTCTTCAAGCTCGCCCAAAACAAGGCGCAGGGGATGCTTGCCACCCAGCTTTGGTGCAGTACCCGGCAAAGTGACGTCTATTGTTTCACTTTGCAGTTGTTTTTCCCGTTTTGCAGATTCTAGCTTAGATGTCTGTGTACGAATAACATCTTCCAGTTGTGTGCGCACCTCGTTTGCCAAGGCACCAACCACCGGACGCTCCTCGGCAGATAACTTACCCATTTGTTTCAAAATAGCGGTAAGTTCGCCTTTTTTACCCAGAAAACGCACCCGTAACCCATCAAGGGTGGTGATGTCGTCTGCCTTGGTGATAAGATCTGTTGCTGTTTTTTGTATAACCTTTAATTCTTCTTGCATCATTTCACTTCCTAACTATAATACCGTATCAAAAAATGAATACGGGCAAAAATAAAAGCTTCCTCCCTCAAACGCTAATAAAAGCGAAGGGACGAAGCTGCAAATACTCCGCGGTACCACCCACATTTTGCCATTCAGGCAACACTTTGATGTAAAACACCACTGTTTTGTAACGGAAACTGCCGTTTTGGCCTACAGATGTATTTGAATACATGTTCAACCAAACCACTCCAAAGGGAACTTCACCACCGTTGTTTTGAAGGGCTTTCAGCCAAGGCCCCATTCTCTTTTACAAAACCGACTGTAGCTACTTTCCTTTTTCATCGTGTTTATCGGTATTTATCATAACATGTTATAGGCACTTTGACAATACATTTTTAAAGAGAGTATACTGTAGACACTATCCAAATAAAAAACAAAGCATCAGATGATTGACTATTTGTATAAAAAATAATATTTTTACTAAAAGTATACAAAATACACTAAAGAAAGGTGAAAAAATGATAACAGGTATAGGTGTGGATTGCGCCACTATTACACGCATAGAGAAAAGCATACAAAAAGAACATTTCTGTAAAAAGGTATTTAGCGATGAAGAATGGCAGGCGCTATCGGCGCTGGCGCCACACCGCAAAGCGGAAAGCGCCGCAGCGTGCTTTGCCGCAAAAGAAGCTTTTTTGAAGGCGGCAGGGGTGGGCCTTGGCGGGTTTGCCTTGCGTGATATAGCTGCTTTGCGTCATGAAAGTGGCAGGCCGTACTACAAGCTTTCGGGCACTGCCGAAAAATTTTGCCAAGACAACGGGATGACAGCACATCTTTCGCTAAGCCATGAAGGGGATATGGCGATTGCTTTTGCTATATTAGAAAAAACTGATTAGAGAATAAATGTTGTTTACTTTGAGTATATAAATCGAAAAATATAAAATTAAGTATAAATAAAATGACGAAACATCATTGCTTATCAAGCATCATTTTGGCGCACTTGTAAATATCACCACAACCCAGGGTGATGGCAAGGTCGCCATTTTTTGCGTGCGCCAAGACGTACTCGGCCACTTCTTCCTGGGTTTCAAACCATACACTGCCGGGGATTTTGTCGGCAAGCTCTTGCGTGGTGATGGTGTAATCCTCAGCTTTTTCACGGCCACCCATTATAGCGGTCATCACAACGTGATCGGCCACGGAAAGTGCATCGGCAAAGTCGTCCAAAAGCATTTCAGTGCGGCTGTATGTGTAGGGCTGAAACACAGCCCATACCTCGCCGTAATCCATCTCTTTTGCGGCAGGAAGCACAGCGGCAAGCTCGGTGGGGTGGTGGGCATAGTCGTCGGCGATGGTGATGCCACGTGCTTTGCCTAAAATCTCGAAACGACGGCCTGTGCCGAAAAATGCGGCAAGGCCATTTGCGCAGTCTTCGGTAGACGCACCCAGTAAAGTTGCGCCGGCAGAGGCCGCCAAAGCATTGTACACGTTATGGCGGCCGGGTGCACCCAGTAAAACGGTGGCAGGCTTCATGCCTTTACAGAGCAAATCGAACTGCCAGTATGCAGGTTTGTGCTCTTTTAGGTTTACAGCACGCACATCGCAGTTTTCGCTTAGGCCAAAAGAGAGAAGAGGTTTTGAAAGGCCGTTCACTACATCACGGCTGTTTTCGTCGTCGTCGTTATATATCACAGTGTTTGTGGCAAGCGTGCAAAACTTGCGAAAAGCGGCTTTTAGATTATCCATGCTGCCAAAAAATTCTAAATGGTCATCATCCACGTTTAATAAAACAGCTGCGTAAGGGGAAAGCTCTAAAAATGTGTTGTGATATTCGCACGCTTCCACCACAATACCGTCGCCCTTACCGGATTTACCATAGCCGTCGATAAGAGGAAGCTTTCCACCGATGACAGCGGCGGGGTCAAGGCCGGCCATTTCAAGTATTTGCGTGGCCATGCCTGTGGCGGTGGTTTTGCCATGTGTGCCGGCAATGCACAAAGAACGTGGATATAAAGAGGCTACGTAACCCAACATTATGCTGCGCTCTATACAGGGAATACCCAGATTATCGGCTTCTAAACGTTCGGGGTTTTCGGGTGGAATGGCGGCAGAATACACTACCAAATCTGCACCGTGCACGTTTTCACCACGCTGACCCATGATAACGCGCACACCCATGCGGCGCTCGTAGTTTAATATATCCCCCTCGTTTACGTCGCTGCCCGAGATATTGTGCCCAGCCGAAAATAATATTTGTACCAAAGGATACATGCCACTACCGCCAACACCCACAAAATGGATATTTTTTTTGGTGGAAAGTAGTTTCTTTAAATCTATAGCCATAAAAATTCCTCACATTAAATAGTGTAATAGTATAAATAGTTTGATTTTACATAATGATACAGGATATAAAAAACAATTACAAGGGCACATTATGCCCACAATTCACGAATAAACCCTAACAAAAAGCTGTGATTTTGGTGAAGAAGGCAAAAGAAAATGTATGTGCTTGTAAGTTTAGCTTTACTGTGATATAGTACACATATCGAAAACATATGTGCGACTGTGAGAAACAAAACGCAGTTATGCTTTGGAGGCGGATATGGAAACGCGTAAATATGTGCTTGTGGATACGCAGGTGTTACCGGAAGTGTTTTTGCGTGTGCTACAAGCTAAGGAAATGCTGGTAAGTGGCGAGGCAAAGAATGTATCGTGTGCCACACGCATGACGAACGTAAGCCGTAGTGCTTACTATAAGTATAAAGACAGTATATTTCGTGCAGATTCCGATAAACAAGTAGTGACATTGAAAGTGACGTTGCTGGATCAAACCGGAGCGTTGCAGGCACTGCTTGCCGAGATATCGCGCGCCGGTGCCGGCGTAGTGACTATAAACCAAAACATGCCGGAAAACGGTGCGGCAATGGTGGCTGTCACGGTGCGTACCGAGGGTATGGCCCAGAATCTGGAAGAGTTGATGCAAGATTTGAAAAAGCAAAAAACGGTGGTAGATGTCCGCCTGAGTAAATAAGGAGAGAACATGGCAAAGCTAGCAATTTTAGGATTTGGTACTGTGGGTAGTGGTGTGCTAGAGATTTTACAGCGGAATGCAGCCGGGGTGTCACGCCGATTGGGACAACCACTGGAAGTGGGATATATTTGTGATATCAGGGATTTTTCCGATCATCCCAATGCAGAGCTTTTTGTAAAAAGTATTGATACTATTTTGGAAGACGATGATGTGCGTGTGGTGGTGGAGACCATCGGTGGTGCGGGTATTGCGCTGGAATATGTCACAAAAGCCCTGCAAAGCGGTCGCCATGTAGTGACCAGTAACAAAGAACTGGTGGCGCAGCACGGTGCACAGCTTTTAGCTACTGCTAAAGAAAAAAATGTTTGCTTTTTGTTCGAGGCAAGTGTGGGTGGTGGCACACCTATCATCACTCCTATGCATCAGTGCCTTGCAGCAAACCAGATTTCATCGGTGGCAGGTATCGTGAACGGTACCACCAACTATATGATGACACGTATGGAAAAAGAAGGTCTGACGTTTGAAGACGCTTTAGCAGAGGCGCAAGCGCTGGGATATGCTGAAACCATCGATCCTTCATATGACGTGGATGGTCTTGATGCAGGCCGTAAAATTGCTATTTTGGCATCTCTTTCTTTTGGCGAGCATATTTATCCGCAAAATATTTTCACACGTGGTATTCGTGGTATTACACCAAAAGACATGCAAGCGGCGAAAAAGCTTAATACCGCTATCAAGTTGATTGCATATACACAAAAGGAAAATGATGAGCTTTTTATTGGTGTAGAGCCGATGATGGTGCCGATGCAAAACCGCTTAGCAGGCGTGGAAGATGTCTTCAATGCTGTGCTTATCGACAGCGACATGCTGGGTGAGGTGGTATTTTACGGCAAAGGCGCAGGCAAACTTCCCACAGCCTCGGCAGTGGTGGCGGATGCTATCGACGCACAAAAAGACGGCGTGAAAATACATTATAGCCTGTTTTGGCAACCAAGCCAGCCAAAAGACGGTATGTATCCTTCTTACAATGGCTGTGATGTGTATGTGCGTGTGGCGAAAGAAGATATAGACAAGCTGAAAACCATAAAAGGTGCCAATGTCTTAGAGGAAGAATGCGCCGCAGTACTGAAAGCAGACGGCAATGTAGAATCTATGCTGAAAAAGGTGGAAGACGCCGGATGCAAGGTAGAACTCACTTTAAAAATGTGGAAATGAGCGGTGTATGATAACAGTATATGTGCCGGCCACCAGCGCCAACGTGGGCTCGGGCTTTGACACTGTCGGACTGGCATTGGGCTTTGGAAACACTGTGGCGATGAAAGAAAGCGATACAGTAAGTATTATTTCAAGAGATGGCTATGATGTACCGGTAAGTAAAAATAATCTGGTGTTTAAAACAGCAAGAAAACTGTATGAAATATGTGGACAAAAGTTTCATGGCCTACATATGGAGCAGGAAAGTCCGATTCCAACCACAAGAGGACTGGGCTCGTCCTCGGCATGCATTGTGGCAGGACTTGTCGGTGCTAATGCACTGATGAAAAATCCGTGCACACGTGCAGAGCTTTTGGATATAGCCGCTGAAATGGAAGGCCATCCCGATAATGTAGCGCCTGCTATTTTAGGCGGGCTGGTAACAGCCTGTATGGAAAATAATAAAGTGTATAGCGTGAAAAAAGAACTTTCACCAACACTGGAATTTGCAGTGTTTATACCAAATTTTGAGCTTTCCACAAAAAAAGCACGTGCGGCATTGCCGGAAAAGGTGTTACATAAAGATGCTGTGTTTAACATGTCACGTGCGGCGTTATTATCGGCGGCGCTGTGTGAGGGCAGGGTGGATTTACTACCGGTGGTATGTGAAGATACACTACATCAGCCGTACAGACTGGGTTTAGTGCCGGGTGGTAAAGAGATATTTAGCATGGCGAAGAAATGCGGTGCTGAGGCAGTGTTTCTTAGTGGAGCAGGACCTGCTATTATAGCAGTGGTGGAAAAGCACAAAGAAGACTTTTGGAAAAAAGCAAAAACCAAGCTTAAAAAAGCAAAGCAGGACGAAAGAAAAGAAAGTCAGTTTAAGCTGATGCGCTTGCAGGCAGATAACGTAGGCGCACGGTTGATATAAACAGGTAGAAATTTAAAGGAGGCTTTGGGGCCTATGGCAGTAATTGTACAAAAATTTGGCGGCACATCAGTAAGGGATAAGGAACGCATTTTCAACGTTGCTCGTATTATTGGGCAGACACATGCGGCAGGAAACGATGTGGTAGTGGTGGTATCGGCGCAAGGAGATACCACAGACGTATTAATGGAAAAAGCGGGCGAGATCACAAGTAAACCCAGTGCACGTGAGCTGGATGTGCTACTTTCCACAGGCGAGCAAATCACCATTGCGTTGCTGAGCATGGCGCTGAGTGAGCTTGGTTATGCGGCAGTAAGCTTGACAGGATGGCAAGCAGGCTTTGAGACAAATCGCTCATACGGAAAAGCCAGAATAAAAAAATTGGACGCCGTGCGTATTAGTGCAGAGCTTGACAAGCGTCGTATTGTTATAGTGGCTGGTTTCCAAGGTGTGAACAGATACGATGATATCACCACTTTGGGCAGAGGTGGCAGTGATACGTCTGCTGTGGCTATAGCTGCTGCGCTAAAGGCAGACAGGTGTCAGATTTTTACCGATGTGGATGGTGTATACACAGCCGACCCAAGGATAGTACCAAACGCTAGAAAGCTGGATTTGATTTCATTTGACGAGATGTTAGAGCTTGCGACATTGGGCGCACAAGTGCTGAATAATCGCAGTGTAGAACTGGCAAAAAAATACGGTGTAGAACTGGAAGTGCTATCAAGCTTAGATCCCAGTGCCGGAACAATTGTAAAAGAGGTGGCAGATATGAAAGAGGGAATGTTGATCAAAGGCGTGGCAAAAGACACAAAAGTTGCAGTAGTAACCTTGCCGGACGTGCCGGATGTACCCGGTGTATCGTATAAAATATTCAGCCTATTGGCACAAAAGCGTGTAAATGTAGATATCATTTTGCAGGCAAGTGGCCGTGGTGGAAACAAAGATATCATATTTACTGTGCCGCTGGATGATGCCGAAGTGGTACGTGAAATGCTAAAAGAAAACATGTCTCGCTTTGAGGGCAAAGAAGTGGAAATATCCACTGATGTGGCAAAAGTGAGTATAGTAGGAGCAGGCATGCAAAGCCATTCAGGTGTAGCATCCACCATGTTTGAGGCTCTATACGAAGCTAATATCAACATTAACATGGTATCCACCAGTGAAATCAAAATATCTGTACTAATCAAAAAAGATGATGCAGATAGGGCAGTGGCCGTGATACATGATGCATTCGCCGAAAGATTTGGAAAAGACGGATAAGCACGAGTGTTTTGAAATATTATTATATTAAAGCCAAAAACAGTGGGACTTTCACAAAAGCACCACTGTTTTTTTGTTAGTGGCTATTGTCAGCGCCTTGATAAAAGGGTATAATGATAAGGAATATCTAAGGGTGATATATGCGTATTTTATTGGTGAAAACATTAAAAATGATCTTTAGGGAAGGATGAGTGTTGTGCCGGAAGATCCGCGCTATGGGTTGGGAAATAAAGAGAGTGAAGAAGAATATCGACGTCGTCAGTTGGCAAAGGCGAAAAGACGTCAGCAAAGGCGTACACAGCGTATTTTGATGATAGGCGCATTTGTGCTTGCTGCGGTACTATTGGTGCTAGTTATTATTGCAATATTCAGAGGGATTTTTGGTGGCCATCAGGCAGAGTCGTTGTCAGAAGCACAGAACTATCCGCCTGCACCGGTTTCATCCACACCGACAAATCAATATCCAACAGCACCGGATGAGATGAAAAGCGAGTGGTATTTGCAACTGGTGAATGGCAACAAGCCTATTTCACAAAGCTATACCATGGAAGACGATAGTCTGGCCGCTATAACACAAGTGCCAAACCAATACTGGTTTGATGCACGGATTGTAGACGAGCTACAACAAATGATAACTGATTGTAATGCAAACGATGGATATAGCCTGGAAATCCGTAGTGGTTATCGTAGCGCAGATACACAAAACCAAAACTATGATTATCTTGTAGAGCTATACCAGGGCCAGGGCCAAAGTGAGGTGCAAGCCGAGATATTGGCGCGTCAGCTGGAGCCACCCAGTGGATATTCAGAGCATCAAATAGGCCTTGCGGTAGATTTCACAAATGCATTGATTGGCAGCGTGAGCGACAGCTTTGCCCAAACACCTGAGTTTCAGTGGCTTTGGGATAACGCACATAACTATGGGTTTATCCTGCGCTACCCGTCTGATAAAACAGCCATCACAGGCTTCCAATATCAGCCATATCACTGGAGATATGTTGGGGTGGATGCTGCCACAAACATAAAACAGCATCAGCTAAACACCGGTAATTTAATTTGCCTTGAAGAGTATCTTTCCGAGGTACAGCAAGAAGAACAAGCAGACACCACAAGTTCTTCTGTTGTAAGTTCGAGCACCGCACAGTAAAACAGAATATGACAAAAGCCAAAGGCAAAGTCGCCATAAGCGGCTTTGCACTTGCTTTAATAGGAGCATTTATGAAACGAAGAGAGATAGCGCCCGGTGTACATATCACTGCAGTACCCGGTGAAAAGTTTAAACGTGGCAAAATTGCTGTGCATTTTGTGTTGCCGTCACAGCGAGATAGTGCCACAGAGATGGCTCTGATTCCGCATGTACTTGACCGCAGATGTGAGCAAATTCCGGATTCGTTGCAGCTTTCTCGTTTTTTGTATTCGCTGTATGGCGCAGATATCTCTAGCGAAAGTTACAGTGCCGGACCTGCAAGAATTGCGAGCTTTGGTATATCGGGCCTAAAAAATGAGTTTGCCCTGCAAGGGGAAGACTTGACGGCTCAATATACAGATGTTTTATGTAATATCATGTTTCATCCGTTACTTGAAGATGGTGCGTTTTCAGAGGAAGACGTGGAAATAGAAAAAGAAAAGCAATCTGACTTTTTGAAAAGTGAGATGAACGATAAGCGTGGATATTGCATGCGTCAAGCACGCAGGAAACTGTATAAAGACTCTCCACTGGGAATCGAATCGGCAGGTTATCTGGAAGATATGGATAATATCACACCGAAAAGTTTATACACACAGTGGAAAAACATGCTGCGCTGCGCACAAATAGAAATATTGGTGTGTGGTGTTAGCGAAGAAGCTGTGGCGCAAAGAATAACAAAAGAATTAGCAGAGCATGAGCGTGTACCGTGCGAGATACCAAACGTGGAGTTACCACAAAAAAGAAGTAAGGCTGAGCATTACGAAGAACCAATGGCTACCACTCAGGGCAAACTGAATATTATATGCACCAGTGGCGAAAAAGCAGATGGACGAAAAGAAGTAACATTGCGGCTGGCAAGTGCGTTGTATGGTGGATTGCCCACATCGAGGCTTTTCATGAACGTGAGGGAAAAGCAAAGCCTTTGCTATTATTGCGCTTCCAGCTATGGTTTTTTTAGTGGCACATTAAGCATGGATTCAGGGGTGGACCATCAAAATACCACTCGCACCATCGAGGCGATTTTGAAAGAACTTGAAGAAATGAAAAAAACGCTGGTGAGCGATCAAGAGCTACAAGCGGCCCAAAAATATATGGATAGCATGTTTACCTCGGCAAAAGACAGCCCTGATGCACTTTTGAATTTTGCATTCACTGAATGGCTGAAAGGCACAAACCGTACCTTGGATGATATGATAAGCATGGTAAAACAAGTTACAGCAGAAGAAATCCGCAAAGCGCTAACAGAATTTGCGCCGGCAGTGGAGTATGTGATTGTCAATGAGGAGGATGCATAGTGAAGAATACTTTACCAAAAGCGGCAGTGGACGCGTTACAATTTGAAGAGAAAATACTGCCTAATGGGTTGTGTGTTCGCCTTATAGCTATGCCGGAATACAGCGCAGTACATGCCATTTATGCTACAAAATTTGGCTCTATAAATAGGAAGTTCACTCAAAATGGAAAAACAGTGGATTTGCCCTCAGGCATTGCACACTTTTTAGAACATAAAATGTTTGAAAATAAAGACGGAGTAGATGCATTCACTCTTTATTCCGAAACAGGCGCTGCAGCAAACGCATACACAGGCTTTGATCGTACCAGCTATGTGTTTACATCCAGCCGTGAGATTGATAAAAACTTGGATATTTTGCTTTCGTTTGTGGGGCATCCATATTTCACCGACAAAACAGTGCAAAAAGAGCAAAGTATTATTGGCCAGGAAATCGGAATGTATCAAGACCATGCCGAGTGGTGTAATATGATGGGCATATTGCAGTGTTTATATCACAACCATCCGGTGCGTGACGACATAGCAGGAACGGTGGAGTCTATTGCCGAAATCACACCTGATATGCTGTATTCCTGCACAGATGCGTACTATCATCCCAGCAACATGGTACTTTGTGCGGCGGGTAATGTCAGCATGCAGCAGCTTCTTGCAGCAGTGGAGCGTGCAGGACTTCCAACACAGGCAGCGCCACGTGTAGAAACTGTGTTTCCAGACGAGCCCAGCGAGATCAATATGCCGCGAAAAGAGCTGTCTATGGCAGTGGCAATGCCGATGTTTGCTTTAGGGTTCAAGGAAAAACCGGTGCATACAAGTACCTTGAAAACTGAAGTTGTGTGTGATTTACTTGGTGAGATGCTGTGTGGAGAAAGCTCGGCGCTTTATCGTAGCTTATATGATGAGGGGTTGGTGCAACCTGATTTTGGCATGGAATTTGGTTGTCATGCAGGGTGTTTACATTTTATGATCACAGGCGAAAGTAATCAGCCAGAAGTTGTCAGAGAGCGGATACTTAGCGAAATAAACCGCCAAAGAACAGAAGGTATGAACAAAGAGCAGTTTGATATTTGCAAGAAGATGATGTATGGCGAGGCGATAGCTGACCTTGAAAGTGTGGAGAGAATGGCGTCGCTTTTAAGCCAAAGTTACTTTAAATCTCGCACTCCGGCACAGGAGCTGGACGCGATTGCTTCGGTGAGTATAGAAGATGTGCAATCTGCTCTTTCTGAAATGTTACAAGAGGAAAAAAGTGCGTTCATGCTTATCAATCCGATGAAATAATAAACGGGTGATGTAAAGATAAAGCATTGTAAAAAATAAGTGGGTCTGCCCGCAAAATGGAGTGAAGGATATTATGATGTCAGTACCTGTTCAGTTTCCGAATTTGGGATTATCTTTTGATATATCTCGTGTGGCATTCACCGTGTTTGGGGTGAATATTTATTGGTATGGAGTACTTATTGGGCTGGGCATGGCGCTGGCAGTGTTGTTTGCCTTTAAAAAAGCACCCGAATTCGGCATAGATGTAGATCGCATGATAGATGTTATTATTGTGGGCTTTATTTGCGGTGTTGTAGGTGGTAGGCTTTATTATGTGTTGTTTGTTGATGCCACATATGATACATTTTTTGATTTGATTGATTTACGCAGTGGCGGAATTGCAATTTATGGTGGCATCATAGGTGCGGCGCTGGGTGTAATTGTAGGATGTAAGATACGTAAAGTACCGCTACTGCCAATGCTAGATATAGTAGGTATGGGTTTTTTGATAGGCCAAAGTATTGGCCGCTGGGGTAACTTTTTCAACCAAGAAGCTTTTGGCAGTAACACTACAGGATTGTTTGGAATGATTAGCCCGACCACTACAGAATATCTGCAATATAACGCAGGCTGGCTAAGTGAAAAAGGAATATTTGTAGACCCTGCACTGCCGGTGCATCCCACATTTTTATATGAAAGTGTGTGGTGTGCAATAGGATTTTTCCTTTTACTATGGTACTCTAAAAAACGCAAGTTTCACGGCGAGATTGCCTTGATGTATGCTATATGGTATGGTGCAGGACGTGCGGTGATTGAAGGCTTGCGCACCGACTCGCTAATGATAGGAAGCATACGTGTATCGCAACTAGTAGGCATTGTTTCTGTGGCCGCAGCAGGCGCACTTTTGGTATATTTGCGCCGTAAGTATAAAGATACACCGCTTGTTATACCTCAGATTCCTGATCACACTGTGGTAGTGAAGGTGGAAAAAGATGGAAAGATGGAAAATGTAGTTGTATCTTGGCCGGCAGGCATAGCCGAACCAAGCAAAAGCAAAAAGCTGGAAATGGCGCAGAAAATATTGATGGATGGCAAGGCAGGCTCAAAAAATAAGCCTGAGAATGAAGCCGGCGACAAAACCACTGAACAAAATAAAGGCCAAAGCCGTAGACAATATCGCTCGCGTGGCTTAGGACAAAAACAAAGCATAAAACAAAAACGCAACAAAAGACGCAACAAAAGAAGAACTCGCTGATAAAAACCGGCAAGTATCTTAGCAAATGTGGGTAGTGTACTTTTTGGGAGGCAGTTAAATGATGTCAGTGCTGAGTGGTATGATACAACCGTTGTTTGATCGCACTTTGCCAAGCAGTTTGGCAGAGACACCGGTAGCGGAAAATATCAACCTGGCAAACCTTATGTTTGTGGTGGGGTTGGCTATAGTGGTGACAGTACTGGCGAAATACCTTTCAGGGCCCAGAAATAGAAAAAGATAGCCGGCATGATGTAGACGAGTGTGAACTAGGCGGAAGCTGCACATAATAACGCAGTAGAAAAATGCACAAAAATTTTGTGTATATTGTGCAAAAAAATGTCTAGATACCTTGCATATGGATAAGTTTAGCACTATAATAAAAATAGGTAGTGAGAATTTTGATTTTAAATTTCCAGAGGGGGTATCAAAATGAGCGACTCCACCACAACAATTTTTTCGGTACATGATGATAAAGATAGCGAGATAAAGCAAATACTGACAGAGGTATATGCTGCGTTAAAGAAGAAAGGGTATAATCCTATCAATCAAATTGTGGGTTATATTTTGTCAGAGGATCCCACATATATTACCACTTTTGGCGGTGCACGCACCAAGATTTGTAAGGTGGATAGAGACGATATCTTGCAAACTATAGTCAAAAGCTATTTGGGAGAATAAGGAATAGCCTTGTTTTATCAGATATAACAGAAATAATAACTATTACCTTTGCGCTGTGCTAACTTCAGATAGCGTAAAGGTTTTGTGTTTTTTTTAAAAGTAGTAAAATTGCAAAATGTGAAAAAATGTGGTATAATAATACGATGCGAAAATAGTTATACTATGAAAGAAAGGAGATAATATTACATGGCATTTGAAAGCAAATTAAAATATAAAGATAAGCCATTGGTACGTTCAAAAAACGAGATGTACTATGGTAATATGAGTGATCCTTATGTAGTGTTTATGCAGATTTTGTCTCACAAGGAGGAAGGTGGCGCGCAGGTACCGGATAAGATAATAGTGATGTTACTGTCCACAGATGTCACACTGTCGCCAAAAGATAGAATTGTGAAGCAAAGCATGAAAAATGGCCTATACAATGCGGTGGATTTTGCAGCAATATTGTTGGGGCGTGCCTTGGCAAAATAGATGGTGTTTAAAATTATTAAATTAAGTAGGGTGAATCGATGAAATCGACAACTAGTAGTGCGGTAAGGGAATTAGTGGTAGCGGCATTGTGTTTAAGCTTATGTATTCTTTTACCATTCTTGACAGGACAAATTCCGCAAATAGGCAGCATGCTGTCACCTATGCATATTCCGGTATTGCTTTGTGGGTTTTTATGCCGCTGGCCGTGGGCGGCTGGTGTTGGATTTATTGCACCGATTTTGCGCAGTATGATGCTGGGGATGCCACCTGTTTTTGTGGCACTTGCAATGGCGTTTGAAATGGCCGCATATGGCCTTGTAGCAGCAGTTGTATATAATATTCTTCCTAAGAAGACTGTGAATATTTATGTATCTCTGATAGTGGCAATGCTGGTAGGCAGAATTGTGTGGGGTGCAGCATCGTTTGTGATTTATAATGCAGCTATGAACACACAGTTCACGGTTGAGATGTTCTTGACGGGAGCATTTTTGCAAGCTATTCCGGGAATTATTGCTCATATTTTGCTTATACCGCCGTTGGTACTTGCCATACAAAAAAGTGGCTGGAAAACACCAAAGGCAATGGCTAGATAAGATTTTCAATAGTAAAACAGTAAACAGCGAAGTATCTGCTTAAGTATTTAAGGGATATTTCGCTGTTTATTTATAGAAAGGTAATGCAAAATGCAAGAGGATAGCATACAGCAATTTGAGAAGTTGAATGATTTACAAAAGAATCAGTTTTCGGAAATTTTTGTTGAAGGGTTTGGGCATTTGCTCAATCTAAAAAAAGATACTGATAAGTTTAAGTCTTTGCTTGTGTATTCAGTTCATCCATTAAATTCTTATGCGTATGTTAAAGATGGCAATGTTGCGGGAATAATTTTACTCGCCACCAATAAATTGCGTCCACTGAAATTAAACGAATCAGAGGCTGTTAAGCTATTCGGCAAGTTTAAAGGAATTTCTATGTGCAGACAAATAAATATGGTGTTTCAAAGTAAAGTGGTGAATGAGGACACCGATTTATACATTGATATGTTAGCTGTATCAAAAAATGCAAAACGACAAGGGATAGGAAGAAAACTTTTAGAGTTTGCGTTTTCAATGAAGGGATTTAATAGGTATTATCTTGAGGTTTTATCCAAAAACAAAAACGCTAAACGCTTGTATGAAAAATTAGGGTTTATCGATATTAAGAATAGTTACTTTTCTCCGGTTCGATTGATGGGATATGGGTATCCTATTAAAATGAAGAAAAGTAGCTAAGATAAAGTATAAAAAAGCAGCGATGTGATTTTCACACCGCTGTTTTTTTATATAAACTTTAGGATAGAGTTATATTTCTTGGCTTATTTTACGGATATACGCAAGAGCGTTTGTGGCGGCGGTTTCCCAATCAGGACGTGGGAAACATTCAACAGACAACCAGCCGTTATAACCAATTTCTTCTAAAGCTTTTAGCTGAGATTTAAAATCGATTTGTGCGGTGCCGGGGTACCAGCGGGTGTTGTCGGCTAAATGAAAATAGCCTAGGTTATCTTTTGCTAGCTTAATAGCAGCGATGGGATCGTTTTCTTCCATAGACATATGGAAAGTATCAAGATGCACATAGCAGTTTGGAATATCATATTCATTTATGAAATCGACCAGTTGATGGGCATAGTTAAAGGTGTTGATTTCATATCTGTTTAGCACCTCAATAGATACTTTGACGTTTTTCTCAGCGGCGATAATACACAGCATTTTGATGTTTTTAGCCAGTCTATCCATATAAAATTTTTTCTTTGACAAATCTGGCACAGCGCCGCGCACCCAACCAATAACAAGATTGGTACCGAGCTTTTCACACATGTCGATATATTTTTTCATGCCTGCTATGGCGGCATCGGTGATGTAAGTGCGGTCATCGATAAGATCTGCCATGCCTTCGGTTTTTAAGCGTCCGGTGATTATTTGACCTATTTGTACATTGTATTGTGCGCATGTTTCACGAATGGCTATGTAATCCAGCTCTTCAGTTTCGCGTAAATGACGCTCGATACCGTTGTACCCAAGCTCGCTGGCTTTTTTCAGACAATCAATAATATCGCCTTGTAGCAATATAGGGGCTGTACTTGGTGCAACATCTGCGCTGGAAATTAAAATTTTCCAATCTTTCATGGTAGAGCATTCCTTTCTGATTCATAATAATAGGCTATTTTTAAAAAGATGGAAGTGTCGCAAATGCCACACTCCCATCGGGGTTGTTCTTATTTCAAAGCAAGAAAATCAAGCTTATTTTTTAGCGATAACTTCCATTGCTTTTTCAGCAATAACTTTTCCGGTCATGCCAAAGTGTTCTTGCAGATAGTCTTGAGGACCAACACAACCAAATGTGTCGTATGCGCCGTGTTTTTGTACAGGCACATGGATGTTTGCCTCGGCCAATGAAGAAAGAACAGCATCACCCAGACCACCAATAACATTGTGGTTTTCACAAGTTAGGATAGCGCCGGTTTTCTTAGCACTTTCAGCTACCAAAGCGTCATCAAGAGGCTTGATAGTGAACATATCAACCACACGGACTGAAACGCCTTTTTCTTTCAAGATAGCAGCAGCTTTAAGGCTTTCTGATACCATCAGGCCGCTAGCAATGATGGTAAGATCATCACCATCACAAAGTACTTCACCTTTACCAAGTGTGAACTTGTGGTCAGCGCTGTAAATAGCGGGGAAGCTTTTACGAGGTGAACGGATATAAGTAAGGCCTTTTTTGCCGTTGGCTTCACGCAACACATACTCAAAGCAAGCTGCATCAGAAACATCGATAACAGTAGCTTCAGGTACAGCACGCATCATAGCCATATCCTCGAAAGGCATGTGTGTGCCGCCATTGAAAGCAGCAGTTACGCCGGGGTCGCTACCGTATACGCAGACGCTGTTACCGGCATATGCTACAGACAAAAACAGTTGGTCAAAGCTACGACGGCTAGCAAACGGGCCAAATGTATGCACATAAGGTTTTTTACCACCTGCAGACAAACCTGCGGCAATACCCATCATGTTTGCTTCGGCGATACCTGCGTTTATAGCTTGTTTAGGATATTTTTTCTTAAGTGGCAATGTACCCAATGCGTTCATTAGGTCAGCATCAATATACACAACATTTTTATCAGTCGCAATCATATCGCCAATTACGCGAGTGAATACGTCTTTGTATAGACTTTTGTCCATGCTTCCATCAAAAATTACCATTATGCCTCTCCTTTCAGCGCATCAAGAGACGCTTTAGTTTCACTTAATACTTTTTCCAAAGTCTCGCCTTCAAGGAACATGTGGTGGTTAAACTCAAGAGCCTCTACAGTGGCGGAGCCTTTACCTTTTACGGTATTCAGCACAATGCAGCTGGGTTTGGAAGTTTCAGCTTTTGCAGCAGCAATAGCTTCTTGAATAGCGCCGACGTCGTTGCCGTCGATGTTTTGTGCATGCCATCCGAAAGAAGCAAATTTTGCGGCAACATCACCTAGGTCCATAATATCTTTAGTGGTACCGTCAAGTTGTTTGTGATTGTAGTCAACAAACCAAACAAGGTTGTTTAGGTTATACTGAGGAGCAAACATAGC
>CAYIZZ010000042.1:0-16111 GCA_964367945.1 uncultured Oscillospiraceae bacterium
AACCTTCACTGCTATATATCACGCCATTAAAAGATTATTTACAGTAAGCTCGCAAAGTCTATTTCAGTCATTTATCTTGTAGCCTAATATCTTCACCCCAAAACCTCATCGGGTGACATTCACCAAGTAGCCTTGATATAATTTTCTCGTCATATCGCATTTCAAGTACGCGGTTATTGCATATGTTAGTGGTGTATATAGTCGGCTTTCCTATCCGTGCGTTCACCAGCTCATACAGTTTCGCCAAAATATACGGTGTTGTGTATTCTGTCCCAAGATCATCCAGCACCAATAAATCCGCCGTCATCATTGCCGAAAACAGCTCCTCGGCCTTGTCCTTTTCGTCGAAGTTTCCGATAGTTGAAAACACACTTTGCGAGCTGACATATATCACGTCATACCCTTTTTCCAGCACCACCGACGCAATGGAAAGCGCCAAATGAGTCTTGCCAAGCCCTGCGTCCCCAAACATATAAAGGCTTTTACTGTTTGGCCCGTATGTATCTGCCCAATATTTACACTCTTTCAAGATCCCATCCATGGACCTGCGTGGGTGCACCATCCCCACATCCATCTCCATGCGCTCGGGATAATAATTAAGACTGAAATTTTCAAACCTACACAAATTCAGCGGTCCACCCGAATGCACGTCACTTCTGCGCAGTTTTTTCATCTCTTCTTGCACGCAGTCACACATTTTACCGTCATGCTTTCCGGTATCTTCACACACTGTGCAATGATATGCCGCTTTCAAGCTATACTCAGACTTGCCCACTTGCGAAAGCAGGTGTTCTTTTTGTCCCGACAGCACTTTCAGCTCTTTCAGTTTTTCGGCCGCTTCTTCTTTTTGACCAGCAAGGGATAACATGGCGGCTTTCGTTCCCGCCTCTGTTATTTTTTGCTCCATTTCACGCAGCTGAGGAAGCGCTTCATACAAGTCGTTTTTATCCTTCACTGCCTTGGTTTCAGCCACCTGCCTGCGCTGGCGCACTGTTGCAAGTGCCTTTTGATACAGCTGCTGCTTATCCATTTTCCCCTCGTTTCATCGGCACGTAATCCAGCACCGTACCCAGCATATCTTTTTTGTTCGGCAATTCTGTTCGGCTGATACGCACATTTCTGGCCTCGCCTCTTTGGGATAGGTCCTGAGGTTTTTTGTACCCCTTTGTTTTCCAGCGTTTTAGTATCCCGTTTATATACCGTATATCGTCACTTTTATCCCCCGCCACCAGCCTTGCCGCGTCAATCATATCATACCCATACTCATAATCTTCAAACCATACGGCCACTTTCTTTTTATCCGCCAGCGAAAAGGCCTCTGCGCTAAGCCCCAGATGTTTTGCCAGCGCTTCCAGACGCAACATTCTTTGCGACTGCAGTTTCAAAAAACTGTCGGCATCAGCGCAGTTATTTATGCCGTTATCTTTCCACGTATGTAATATTTTTTCCACATATTTTGCATTTTTTACGCCGTTTGCCAAAGCTTCACTGGCCGCAAGCAACACTAAATCCATAGAAAACTTGTCTTGTACACACAAGCTGACATATGCGTTCACGTCACTTTGGCCAATCACCATGCCAAACAACCGCTGAAGCTCGTCTATCATCACTCGCAAATTTTTGTTTTCGTCACTTGCCTGCACCACTTCTTTCGTGGTCAGTTTTTTGCGTTTTTTAGGCTCAAACCCGGCCACATCTTCCATCATCGGAGGCTCTTCTTGATAAACCAGCCCGGCACCTTCCCAATAGTTCAAGGCCGCCTCGGCTTTTGCCTTAGGCATCCTCAGCGCCTTAGACACATCGTCTGCGCTTGCACCCTGCGCTTGCAAAACATACAGCGCAACTTGAAAAAGCCCTTCTTTTTTGTCGCCCGTGCCACCAACTACGCCCAATTTTGCAAAAACCAGTTGTGGCACAGCCACGCTATCTCCCGCCACCTTCACCGGCTTGTACACAGGCATTGCCCCCTTTTTTATATCTTTTATATATTTCCATAGCATATATTTTACCATATTTTAAGGCACAAAAAAAGGGCATGATATATAATCTTGCCTCAAATTCTCTGTTCATATATACGCAAATATACACAAAAAAAACACAGCTACTTTGGTATATTTAACGTCTACCAATCAAAAAAGCTGTGTCTTTATTTTTTTATGAGCACATAATACCCCCCGGTATATTATTTTGCCCTATCATTTACTCTTATCATGCCCCACGTCGATTTGCCATAGTTATCCTGTCTGCCAACATAGCAATAAACTCCGAATTTGTAGGCTTGCCACGCAGACTATGAATGGTGCTTCCAAAATAGAAGTTCAGCACTTCTATATCCCCTCTATCCCACGCCACTTCGATAGCATGGCGGATAGCGCGCTCCACTCGTGATGCCGTTGTATTGTTCATATCCGCAATGTCAGGGTACAAAATCTTTGTCACTGCGTTGATGAGCGAGGGATCTTCCACCGCAGCCAAAATAGCATCACGCAAAAACCTATACCCTTTGATATGTGCCGGCACACCGATAGTCCTCAGCATATCTGTCACCATATCTTTATTCATCATTGCCTCGGTGGTGGTACTAGCCATCTTTCGGCCACTCCCTGCCAAAATACGGTGTGCAAAATCCGTCACATCAAACGGCTTCAAGAAATAAAATGAAAACCCACTTTCCATCACTTCACGTTCAATTTCTTCATTTTGAAATGTACCCGTAACATAAAAAGTGGTATTTGCGTCGGGACAGCTTTCCATATATTTCTTTTTCAGTGAAAACGCATCCATCCCCGGCATAAACACGTCTAATAATATCGCATCCGGTCGCATCTGAACTGCATGCTGATATGCCACTATCCCATCTCTTTGGCACACTTGTATGTCAATACTATGCTCCGGCAACACTTCTTTGCATAGCCTACATAACTCCGGTGATGTTTCTGTCATCAACAGCTTGATATTGCTATTCATGTCTTACCTCCTTAGCTGTGGTATATCGAATGGTGATTTTGTTCTAAATGTTTCAAATTCATGTTTTTACTTCACCTTAAGACAATTAAGTATACCACAACATAAAAACACTGTGCAACAACAATTTATCTTCCTAATTCGACATTTTTCGAGCTTTTTATTTCAACTTTTTTAACCACTTCAGCCTTTTGTCACTATATCATTTTCCATTTGGTAATACTCATCTTCTCTTGTGTCTGTTCTCCCCTTTTGAGGAAAATAATACACTTCCACATTTGTTCCGCCGATATCCTCACCACGTGTAACGGCAAAGTCAAAATCACGCGCAGGCCCAAAAAAGTCCATCATGCTACGCTGCACATACAGCTCATATTCTGTAAGTGTATCAGTGTCGTCATAGCTTTTAATCATGTTTGAATACGAGCTTGGTGCCTGGCCCAGGCCTTCCAGCTCTGCGCTTTTCTCTGCCAAAAACAATGCCGCTTCAATCTGGCCGATATTTGCTTTTGCGGCCGATTCGTTTGCTCTTTGCACTGCGCCATATGCCGCCCCTGCACACAGCGAAAATACAATAACACCCACACAAACTAAAATGAAAATCCACATACCTGTGGACAAATGTCTTTTTTCCATTTCCTGCACAACCATTCCCCCGTTCACACAAATTTTACAATTTGTCATCTGTTAATATACCACTAACCATATAAATAATACTATACTGTATTTCCCATGAAAACACAATGAAGGGGAATGCTTTCCTTTCACAATATTACTTTTATCTTTAGATTTTCTTTATTTTCCGCCTTCTTCCCTTGCAAAACCAGCATAAAAAGGCTATAATATACAAAGAATGAAAGCTATTCCTGCCTGTTTTTATGTTTGATGTCAACAGCGTAGAATATTTTTTATATACACATTTGCTTTTGCAAATATAATTATGAGGGTCGCCATGCAACAATTTTTGACTTACTCGTTTGAGGAAACCATGGCGGTGGCTCGTCGCCTGGCTCCTTATTTGCATGGTGGAGATGTGGTTGCATTCACCGGCGGAATAGGTAGCGGCAAAACCACTTTTTGCCGTGCTTTAGTCGAGGCACTTGGTTCTGACGATCCGGTGCAAAGCCCCACATTTTCCATTGTGAACACCTACAGAGGCAATACTCTGATTGCCCATTTCGATGCTTGGCGCATCAATACCGAAGAAGACCTTGAGACTGCTGGCTTTTATGATTATATCACTTCGGGCGCGCTTGTGCTAGTTGAATGGAGCGAAAATATATCAGCATTTTTGCCTAAAGACTGCATCACTATAGATATTGTTATTAAGGACGACTGCTTGCGAGCCATCACAATCAAGGGAGTGCCTACCATTTGAACAAAACCATTTTCGCGCTGGACTCTTCGACAAAGTCCTCCGGTGCTTGTATCATGCAGGGCCGGACGATACTTAGCGAGGAGCATTGCAGTGCGGGTTTAACACATTCGCAGACTTTGCTTTTTTTAGTACAACGTGTTTTTGAAAAATCCGGCCTTTCTGTGGCCGATATTGATATTTGTGCTGTTGTCTCGGGCCCGGGCAGTTTCACCGGCTTGCGCATCGGCATGGCACTTGCCAAGGGTCTATTTTTTTCGTCTTCCACACGCATGATGCCGGTGTCCACATTGCATGCAATAGCCGCATGCACAGATATTCGCGGTACTGTTGTAAGTGCGCTGGATGCACGCCGAGCTGAAGTATATTGGTCGGCCTTTTCTTGTGACGAGCATGGTGCACACCGCCTCACCGGCGATGCTGCCACCCCTGTTTCCGAGCTTTCTTCCTTTCTACGCTCTGCCTGTGCGCCTGTTTTTTTTCTTGGCGATGGCGCATATCTCTGTTATGATACCTATGGCGATTTTTCGTCTGTAAAACGTTATGACGGTGCCGATGTGCTACCTATTGCCAGAGGTGCCGCCATTTTAGCCAGCAAAGCTTCTTCAGATCTTGTTTTGCCCCAAAATGTCGTCCCCAGCTATTTGCGCCTTTCACAGGCCGAGCGTGAACGGCGTTTGCGTCTTGCCAACACCCTACAAAAGGAGGCTGATATCAATGCCTGAGCCTATTATTTTGATTGACCACCCTTTGGTCCAGCACAAACTTGCGCTACTTCGTGATGTGGAAACCGGCACAAAAGAGTTTAAAGAACTTGTAAACGAGCTTGCCATGCTGATGTGTTACGAAGCCACTCGCGATCTTTCCACTGAGGAAGTGGAGGTGCAAACACCTCTTGCCATCTCAAAAGTACGTAAACTATCCGGCAGAAAGCTAGCTTTTGTCCCGATTTTGCGTGCAGGTCTTGGCATGGTTGAGGGCATGATGAGGCTTGTTCCCGCCGCTAAAATCGGCCACATTGGGCTTTATCGCGACCCCGACACTTTAGAGCCTGTAGAATATTACTGCAAATTACCCGCCGATATTTCTGAGCGTGATGTCATTTTACTCGATCCAATGCTCGCCACCGGCGGAAGTGCCAGTGACGCTATCCGCCTGCTTCGTAAGCGTGGTGCGCGTCATATAAAGTTCATCGGAATTATTGCTGCGCCCGAGGGCCTGAAAAGATTACAGGACGATTGGCCGGATGTTCCCGTCTATCTTGCTTCGCTTGACGAATACTTAAACGACCATGGTTACATCATGCCCGGCCTTGGCGATGCCGGAGATCGTATTTTCGGAACAAAATAATAACAATTTAAGGTGTGTTGTTTCAACACATAGTTAATTTGGGAGTGTGCTCTTTGGTAAACAAAATTTTATCCACAATTTTAGGCTGTTTAGCCATTATTTTAGTACTGCTTTTAGGTGCTATTGTAATACTAAATAATATCGCATTTTTTGGTATTCCCATCACCATTGTATTATGCGCTTGCATAGGAATATTAATACTGATCACCATTTCTGTTATGGTGACCGGTATATTAGATGTTGTCCGCAAGCGTCGTTTTGATGAGGAGCTCCTTAACGAGCATCTTATTGAACAAATGTTAAGTGGCGATGACCCCAAAACTTTCCGCACCGGAAAGACCGCCGCTATTAAGATCATAAAAAAGGACTCTCTTTCCAATAAAAGTGCCGCAGCGAAAAAACGCAACAAAAAACAGGCAGAGTGGGCTATTAAACAGGCCGCAGAAGAAAAAGAACGTCGCAAAAAGACAGAGTCTAGCGCGACTGCTACACCTGATGAAATCGAGCCAATTCTTTCCAACGATGCCGGTGATGCAGCACCTATTGCCGAGGCTTCCGCCGTGTCCTCCACTCAGGAGATAGCTAAAACCGAAAAAGAAACCACACAAGACAGCGATAAAGCTCAAGATGTTCCGGCATCAAAACCCATACTGGGCAAGCCGCTTCCAAAAACACAAGAAGAAACACCGGCCGAAGACAAAGCATCTACTACAGAAGAAGCACCGGCCCAAGAAAATACGCCTTCTCAAGAGGACGATACCCCGGCTAAGAAAGAATCACCTTCTGAAGAAAGTGCACCTTTGCAGCAAGAAGATGCCTCTGCCAAAGAAGAAGCACCCGTGCAAGAAAGTGCTCCGGCACAAGAGGCTGCACCTGTGCAAGAGAAGGCTCCTTTGCAAAAAGGTGTTCCGCTACAAAAGGGTGTACCATTACAGCCGACACAGCCTATCTCATCCTCTCAGCAAATTCCCACCGGCGTATCGGCAGAGCATACCAACACCATCCTTGATCCTGCACAGCGCAAAGCACAAGCTGTTGCCAATGCTCGCAAGCAGGCCGAAGCTGTTGCCGCTGCACGCAGAAGGGCTGCCCAAGCTGCCGCACGTACACAAGCTTTTGCCCCAATTGACCCAAACAATTTACCCACATTCAACACAAATGTTATTTCCCAAATCCCGGAAATCGAGGAAAGTCAAGCCACTCCTCTTGCTTCTTCCGGCGCTTTTGAGAGTATATGGGACAAAATGCAAGTCAGGCAGTCTGCGGCACCCGATCTTTCTCGTGGCACTCGTGGCGCCACCGGCAGCCGCACCCTCAGCCATACCGCTCGCATGCCATACCATACATCTCGTATTCCTACCAGGCCCGGCATGGGACGTCCTCTTGGCCAAACAGGTGCCATCAATCAGCCGATAAAAGGCCGACCTTTAGATAGAACAAACACTAATACATCTTCTTTGAGCAGTTCTGCTAACACTTCAGGAAAAACCGACAACTGGAATTATACTCCTGCAAAGTTACCAAATGCGTGGAAAAACAAAGATGAAAGCAAAAAGATCCCCGGTGACATGTCTTATGCCAGCACACACTCCATGCCTGCGTTAAATGCAGACGGAACATTCAAAAATCCCGAAAAAGCTGCTGCACATGAATCCACACAAAATTCATCCATTGACTCAAACAACGAATAATTTTACTTTTCAAAGAAAAACTTCGAGTTCCATCGAAGTTTTTCTTTTTTTATGGATTTTGTGAAACTTTCCTTTAAAGCCAATTATCAGCATGCGTATATTGCTTTTATGATGCATTATATGATATTATAAACTATATAAGTGCAAATTTCACTTTTTTCGAAAAAACAAATTTCGTCATTCATACTTTGTACATATGAAAGGAATATAAACCTATGACATATGAAGAAATTTTCAACAATGTAAAAGACGCTGTAAAAGATACAGATTTAAGTAATATTAACGAAAGGCTAATTTACCAGTTCACCATAACCGGTGAGGGTGCAGGAAAGTTTTATGCGGATATTTCAGATGGAACTTTAAAGCTAGAGCCTTATGATTACGTCGATTGTGACGCCGAATTTGTGGCAAATTCCGACACTTTGATAAAGCTTTTAAACGGCCAGCTAAATCCAATGTTGGCCTTCACGCTTGGAAAGCTGAAAGTCCATGGTAATATTGAAAAGGCATTAAAACTAAAAGATATATTGGGTGGTTAATTCTTCTCACGATGATTTTTTATCACTTGGAGATATTTCATGAAGCAAAAAATATTCAAAAGTTTTAACAATATATTAATAGCTGTGATTTTATTGTTCTTACTTCTCTCGTTCTTTTTAGTTGCTTTTTTCAACAGCCTCATTGACGATCAGCTTTATTATGCTATCGACAACGAGCTTAACAATATTATATTACAGCAAAAGCTCACAATATCCACTTCTAATACAAATAATCTCAACAACATAAAGCTACTTGCCAACACCATCACAAAAGAGCACCTAAGTGGCAATAATATGCAAGAATATTTAAAGGCTCAGGAAGATTACATTGTGATTGACGACGTAGCTTTTATCGGATTAGATGGTATTGGAGTGTCCGCAACTAGCGATTCCATAGATTTTTCAAGCAATCCTACATTTTTAAAGGTCATCTCCACAAACGCACCTGCCTCGTCACCAAGCGAGCATTCCGAGCTAAGTCAGGGCATAATGGACTTAGCTACGCCTGTAATCATTGATGGCGATTTACAAGGTGTTTTGCTCGGCACTAATTATGTCAATTCTGTTTTCGATCAGCTTAGCGCGAGCATTGAAAATGTAGGCTACGTTATTGTTTTGAACGCTGACGGTGAAGCGGTTGTCAACTCATCTGAAAATTTCATTCCATTACAAGCGTTAACAGGGCCGGATATCGAGTATCTCGGCGATTCTTCCTTTGAATCTATCAAACCCGGCCTCGAAAGTGGAAAAAACTGTCGTCTACATTTCATCGTAAATGATGTTACAATGATTGCCGTGATTACCCCACTGGATTTTGGCGACTTAATCCTGGGCGTGGTAGTAGAAGAAGAAAAAATGCAAACAGGCATGCGCCATATTGCCGATATTATAGCGTACGTCTGCATTATCGTTGCTATATTTTTTGCTGCCATAGCCATATATATATTCATTTCCAGACGGAATACTATACGTAACATTGAAAGCGCAGCTTACTATGACACTCTTACCGGATTGCCTAATATAGTCAAGCTAAAGCGTGATATGTCGATTATTTTAAAGGAAAACCCCGACAAAAAATATGCCATCATCAAAACAGACGTGACTAATTTCAAGTCTATAAACGAACTGTATGGCTTTGAGGTTGGAAACAAAGTATTGTGTGCCTTCAAGCAAATCAGCGAGCTTGCACCGGAAAAAACACTCCTTTTAGCACGTACAGGCATGGACGAGTTCATTTTCTTTGCAGGAAACAATTTCCTTGAAAACCTCGATGCTTCCACGTCGTTTTACGAGTCATATTTCAAGCAAATTATCCCCGAGCTTGAAAATCATCATCTGTCGTTTAGGTATGGCCGATATTTCATTTCTCCCGGCGAGACTGACGTTGATGATATTTTCAGTAAAGTCAGCTTGGCTCACACCATGGCAAAAGAAAAGAAAGAGTATGTCATTTGGGATTATGATGATCATTACAAGCAGAAAGTTTTACAAATAACAGATATCATCAACAAAATGGATCATGCACTTTCAAACAACGAATTTCATGCGTTTCTACAGCCAAAATTCAATGTCACTACTGAAACAATAGTTGGTGCCGAAGCCTTAGTTCGCTGGATTGATGCAGACGATAATATGGTATTCCCCAGCGATTTCATTCCTATTTTTGAAAAGAACGGGTTTATTGTACAAGTGGACTATTACATTTTAGACAATGTGTGCAAGCTATTAAGAAACTGGATAGACAGCGGTCACACTCCCGTTCCTATATCCGTCAATTTCTCACGTCTACACCTGGCAAACTTCCAGTTCGTTGAAAATATCATAGCCACTGTAGACAAATATAAGCTTCCACACAACTTGATTGAAATCGAGATCACCGAAACTGTGGCTATTGAAAATAACTCTGCACTGAAAGTTGTCATTGACGACTTGCACCAAGCTGATTTTTCCATATCAATGGACGATTTCGGCGCCGGATATTCCTCGCTTGGTTCTTTGCGCGAGTTTAAAATCGACACGTTAAAATTAGATAGAAGCTTTGTCACTTTCATACAAGACAACGACCGTGGCGAGCTTGTTATTGACGGTGTAGTAAGGCTGGCAAATAGCCTTAACATGGATATCATCGCCGAGGGTGTTGAAGACAAATCACAAATAGATTTTTTGAAGTCTGTTGGTTGTACTGTGGTGCAGGGATATTACTATGCAAAACCCATGCCCGCCACCGAGTTTAAAGAAAAATATATACTGATTGATTAATACTTTCACATCCCACAAGCCGATTTTTACAGTCGGCTTGTTTTTTTATGCAGTTGACACTGCTTTGTGCGTTAAAGTATAATTAATATCAGATTATCATGTCATTGTTTTATTTCAGCATTCAGTGTAAGCTACAAAAATCTATCAAAGGGGACTTTTATGGATATTAATACTGCTTTAGAAATTGGGACCACTCAAGAAGAACTTCTTATTTTTGATCAGTTCACAAATGAAGACGCTTTTGATCTTGGCAACTTGATAGTAAAACATGGCAAAGAGCAAAACCTTCCCATTGCTGTATCCATCAGGCTTTCAGATGGATTTGTTGTCTATCAGCACGGCCTGGCAGGCTCACACCTCGGCAATCAAAACTGGGCGAGAAGAAAGCAAAACACTGTAAGTATGTTTGCCACAAGCAGTCTTTTGGCATATTTAACCCTAGCAAAAAGCGGCGAAAGCCTTGAAGACTGTGGCCTTTCAAAGGAAAACTATGTTCTTTGTGGTGGTGGGTTCCCCATCCGTGTTAAAAACTGCGGTATAGTTGCTTGCGCTACTGTTTCCGGCTTGCCACATTATCAAGACCACAGCTTTTTAGTTGAATGTATTTCCGAATACCTAAATATTTCAAATGTCCCCGAAATAATCGATGTGAAACTATAATATATCCCTATTTCAATAAAAAACCCTCAGCGTTATATGCCGAGGGTTTCTTCATCATCAAAATGTTATATATAATTTCAGCTTTCAAGAATTTTGCGATATATCTCAAAATCTTTGTCTGTAAATACGTTAAACACCACTTTTTCTATTGCGTCACTTGTGCTTAAAGCCTCCGACACCGTTTTCACTGCAATCTCCGCTGCTTCTTTTTGCGGAAAGTGAAACACCCCTGTAGATATACAACAAAAAGCAATAGACTTAACGTCATTTTTCACCGCTGTTTCAAGGCAAGATCTGTAGCAATCAGCTAAAAGATCTTTATCTTTTTGCCTCAATCTCCCCGAAATAATCGGCCCAACTGTATGCAAAACATATTTTGCCGGCAAATTATATCCAGATGTGATTTTTGCACCACCTGTTTTTTCCTCATGTCCTTGCTCTTTCATCAGCTTCTCACAAGCCAATCTAAGCTGAACGCCGGAAAGCGTGTGGATAATGTTGTCTATGCAAGAATGCAGTGGCTGAAAACACCCCAGCATGGCTGAATTTGCGGCGTTTACAATAGCATCTACTTTTAATGTGGTGATATCACCCTGCCACAAGCTGATTTTTTTATTATACTTTGTGGCAGGCAATGTATCCACATCCACTATGCCACGGTTTTCTATTTCGCTTTTCAGGTACTCATCCTGTACACTTAAAAACTCATCGCTTATAGGGTTTGCCCTTCGCACATTAAACAAAGACCTCAATAAATCTTTTTGTTCTGCCTCGTTATTTGGCACAACAACATCTTTATATACCGGATTTTCAGAAAGTAAGTACTCTATCAAATAAAGACGTTTTTCCTCTTGCATCATGCGCTATCTCCTTTATACATTAGGACATCAAAGCTCCAACTTCATGTATATCGTGTCTTCTATCGGGTTATTGTTGTACGCTTCAATCTCATGAAACCCATGTTTTTTGTATAATTTCACAGCACTTTTCAGCACCGGCACCGTATCTAGCACCATGCTTTTATACCCGGCTTTTCTTGCTTCATCAATAATTTTCTCCACAAGCCGTCCGCCTATTCCCTGCCCTGTAAACTGTCCTTTTACATACATTCTTTTCATCTCACATGTGGCATCGTCCAGTTTTTTAAGTGCGATGCACCCAGCAAGTCTTGAGTCTTTATATGCAACATATAGCCTACCATGTGGCTGGCCATATAACTCTAATAACTGCATCAGTTCTTCATCATAATGTTGATTTTCTAAACACATCACAAACCGATCGTCCAACTTCATCAGCATATCCGTATACTCTAAAAACAGCATTTTCACATCTTCTAACCTGTCATATGCCAATTTAATTTCAACACTCATATCATCATCGCCTATTTCATTCTTCAAACTCATTTTGCTTTTTGAGGCTTTTCAATCTCGCCGGCAAGCTCAAAGCCTTTTTTCGCCAGCACCACCGCCACTATTTCATTTATCACGGCCGCCGCTGCAATGGTTCCTTTCACGATAACCGCTGACGGCTCATCAAATGTATTCAGCGAGTTTATGGCCAAGCCTGAAAAAATCAGCGACACACCGGAATGCGGAAGCAAGGTAAGCCCTAAATATTTTTTCACATTGCTAGATGCACCTGAAACTTTTGCACCTAAATAGGTAAAAAAGTATTTACCCAGTCCACGAGATATTATATATACAAATGTCAATATACCTGCATTGTATATCAAATGATAGTCAAGTGGTGCAGCTGTGTTTGTAATCATTATCAGCAATGAAAAAGAAACTATCGGAATACACGCTTTGTATATATGATTTATAATTTCTTCACCTGCTATGTTTGTCAGGGTAGTAAACAGTGCTAATCCCACCATCATGTAGTTCATGGACGGCTCCGGCAACACGTAATTATCCACCACATACGCTATGCCGTATGCCACTAAAATCACAATAATAGTCAGCACACGGTATGCCATTTTAGAATATCCCAGCTTATATATTTTACTTGCGGCAAATCCCATAACAATGCCCATTACTATTGGCAAGCCTATGTTCATTGCCACGGCAGCCAGCGGAGAAACAGACGCGCTTGTGCCCATTGATGCCACAAATGCATTGACTGAGAAAAACACAATAATTGCGACAACATCATCTAAAATAGCTATCGGTACAATAGATTTTGTCAGCTCGCCTTTTGTTTTAAACTCATTCACGATGGAAAACACCGGTGCCGGTGCCGTTGCCAGCGCCACTGCACCGAAAATTAGCGCCACATAATATGGAATACCCATGAAATGAAAAACAATGCCGAATAAAATCGCCACTATTGCAAATGTACCAAGTGCTTCAAATATCGTAATGGTAACCAGCTGTTTTCCATAAGATTTTATGTTTTTAAACACCAGTTCTTTTGCCAGCATCAGTCCCATGGTAAGCTCAAAAATTTGTAATAATATATGATACCATTCACTGTTTATCACATCATACGACAGTAGATTAAATGCATATGGTCCCAGCACCATTCCCGCCAGTAAAAAACCCAATATCGCCGGCATTCTTATCTTTGTGATAAGCTTGCCAAATATCATTGCTATTATTATTGTTGCTACCAGTCTTGCGATTAAAATTGCTATCTCTACCATCTAGTTTCTCCTTATGTCTTCCGGTACATTTTTAGTCATACATTATGCATGGTACCACATTTTATATCCCACCTCAATAAAACAACAGTAAATTTCACTTTTCATCCTTACTTTCAGGCTCATACCTTGAAAATATATCCGCATAGTTATATAATTAATATTGTATGTATACTATTATTCATTATCCTTGGAGGAATTTATGTCAAAATTCGAAGTTGCCTATGTCCCGGTTGGCCTACCTACATTCCATTTAGAGTGTGCCGACACCGAATTTAAGAACTCAGTTGCAATGCTAAAAACATTGGACAAAGATGTGGTTTATCCAAACGCCACCATAATGAGTCTTGCTGATCTTTCTTCATATCTAGATACTCTTACACCCGATCTTATTATTTTGCAAAATACTACCTTTGCAAATGCTGCATATGCCAGCGAAGTGCTAAACAGGTTCTCATGTCCCATTCTTTTGTGGACACTTCCCGAGCCTGTCATTGACGGTACCCGCCTTCGTCTCAATTCTCTGACAGGTGCATATTCTGCCGCAAATGCCATTCGCACATACCGCAAAGCGCCTTTTGAATACATTTTAGGTGGCACAAACGAAGCCGAAGTGATACAAAAAATCGACAGCTTCATAAAAGCCGGCAAATTGAAAAAGAATCTGCGTAGCCTACGCATTGCTTCCATCGGGCACACACCCGAGGGTTTTGGGTTTGGTCGTGCCACTGATATTGATTTACTTTCTGTTTTTGGTGTTTCCTTAAACTCTGTGGAGACAAGGGAAATGATGAATCGCGCAATGTCCTACTCAAAAGATGATATCGCCGCCGAGACAGCCCACGCTGAAAGCCTTCTATTAAATCTTAGCGACATTGATTCTGAAAACGTAGAAAACTTCATCCGCTTGTATAAGGCATATAATGATTACGTGACCGAAAACAATATCGGAGCTATTGCATCACGATGCTGGCCTGATTATTTTAACGATTATGGTACCCCGGTATGCGCAGTTCTCGCCCTTTTGAACGACAGGCAAATTGCCGCCAGTTGCGAGGCCGACACATATGGTACACTCAGCATGTATATGGGTATCCAGCTAAGCGGTAATAGTGTGTTTTTCGGCGATCCCGTATCGCTAAATGCAGACGAAAACACCATCACTTACTGGCACTGTGGTACTGCTGCATGCTCGCTTGCACGCAAGGAAGACGGTGCTTGTGTTGGCATACATTGTAATCGTCGGCTTGGCCCCACCTTAGAGTTTGGTTGCAAACCATGCGATAAAGTCACTGTGTTCCGTGTAGGTAAAGACGAGCATGGCAAGCATCGCTTTTTCATCATGGGTGGCGAAGCACTGGATAAGCCAAAGCAGTTCAACGGTACATCTATTGTTGTGCGTTGTGATGGAAATGCTAAAGATATCATCAATCGGTCTGTATCGGCAGGCTGGGAGCCTCATTTTGTGGTTATTTACGGAGATGTACGCAGTGAGCTTTGCGCACTTGCAAACATGCTTGATATCGAGGTAGAATGCTACTAAGCTTTAAAATAATAAAATAACCAACATACAAAAACGCCACCTTGCACAAAGGTGGCGTTTTGGTGGAAGTTAAGGAACTCGAATCCCTGACCCCTTGCACGTCAAGCAAGTGCTCTACCAGCTGAGCTAAACTTCCATATTAATTTATTATGACTATATTATCATAATATAAATACACACTAAATGCAAGACTTGCATCAAGTTTTTTTAAAAATCCGTTATAAATTACTAGAAGATAAAATTAAGATGTGTTATACTAATATAAGTAATATATAGTGGAAGGGATTAACTGTTATGATCGTTTCTGATAAGTCGTTAAAAGTTTTGATGGATGCAGGACAGCTGTGTATTTCACCAATGGAGGAACACCAGATCCAACCGGCAAGTGTCGATATACGTATCGGTGATTCTTTTTGTGAAATGCAAACCACTCAAAGTGGTGATCCCATCGAAATGAATAGTAAAGTTGAATATAACATGATTCATACAAACCGGTACATTATTGGTCCCGGTGAGTTTGTGCTTGCTACTACCATGGAGTATTTCAAGCTTCCTGATAACCTTACCGCGTTTGTGGAGGGTCGCAGTTCTATCGGGCGTCTAGGCCTTTTTATCCAGAACGCCGGATGGGTTGATCCTGGTTTTGAGGGTGAAATCACATTAGAGCTTTTTAATGCCAGCGTGAACAGTATTGTTCTGGAAACCGGGCGCAGGGTTGGGCAGATGGTGTTTGCTCAGCTTGACAGGGATGCTGAAAACCCATATAGAGGTAAATATCAAGGTCAGCGTGGTGCTGTTGGTTCACGTATCGACCAAGATTCGGACTTTTCAGAAAAATAAACTAATAAAAAATATTAAAACAAGATAAAATCGTTTGCAATTGTTTCCATAGTGTGGTATACTTTTAAGGTACCGTTTTGAAAATGTATTTTATCTTGTGTTATACGCAGGTGTAGTTCAATGGTAGAACTCCAGCCTTCCAAGCTGGCCACGTGGGTTCGATTCCCATCACCTGCTCCAGCAGCCTGAGGCTGCACCCAATCGGCACCGAGTAAAGCTCGGTGTCTTTTTTATGCTTATGTCCATTTT
>CAYIZZ010000043.1:0-15945 GCA_964367945.1 uncultured Oscillospiraceae bacterium
GTGACGAATATTTTGTTGAGAATGTCGAGGCCATATACTTATCAAAAGAATATCTAGATGAAGTGGCATTCAACTCACAGGAAAATGCGTTTTTTGGCTATACATTGTCAGAAATTCACGAACAATTCGAAGAGGGAAGTTTTATTTTCACGCTCGACGAAAACAATCAAACAGTAGTGCAAGAGTTTGAAGAATACGATGACACATATGAGCAAGCGATAAGAAATGTTGCTATTGGGACCGGGGTTATAGTGCTGTGTGTGACAGTTGCATCTGTAACTACAGCGGCAGCACCGGCTATCAGTGTTATTTTAGCTGTTTCAGCAAAATCAGGAGCTGCAGCTGCATTGTCTTCCGGGTTGATTTCGGGTGTTTCGTCAGGAATTTTGAAAGGTGTTGAAACAAAGAATTTTGATGAAGCGCTTAAAACTGCAATATCGGTAGGTAGTGAAAGCTTTAAATGGGGTGCAATAAGTGGTGCGTTGATAGGCGGTGCAGCGCAAGCAACAAGCCTTCACGGTGCAACTTTGAATGGACTTACAATGAATCAAGCAGCTATAATTCAAAGAGAATCTCTATATCCACTAAATGTAATTAAACAGTTCAATTCTATGGATGAATATTTGGCGCTTAAAAATGCTGGCGTTACTACTAATATGGTAAATGGTAAAACAGCTCTTATCCAAAAAATCAACCCTGACTATATTGACGAATTTGGCAATACCAATATGCAAAGAATGCTTAATGGTAATGCACCCTTAGATCCAAGTGGAAAAGCATATGAATTACATCATATAGGTCAGAATGATAATGCAAGCTTAGCAATTTTGACACAAAACCAGCATGATCAAATTCCGAATCTTGTAGATGAATCACTTATTAACAGAAATGCATTTAGTACTATTAGACGAAATTTCTGGAAAGATTATGCGCAAAAACTATTGGATGGAGTACTATAAATAATGAATTTTTTAGAAACGCTACAGCAAGCGGATGGATTTTGCTCGTTTTCTGGTGCGACTATAGTTGAAATACAAAATGCTGAAAAATCGATCAATACAATTTTTGCAACAGATTATAAAGAAATTGTTTTAGAATTTGGCGCAATTTCAGTTTATGGGCATGAACTTACAGGGGTCTGTGAAGTGGCACGGTTGAATGTAGTTGAAATAACGAATAAAGAAAGAGAAAACAATCAAAATGTTTCTGATCAATTTTATGTTATTGAACAATCACATATTGATGGAATAGTTATTTGGCAAAATCATGAAGGCGGAGTATACAAAACAACTAAGGGAGGTAACCTGGTAAAAATATTTAATTCCTTAAAAGAGTATTTGTTACATTGATAAAAATACCGAAATGAACCTATGACTCAAAATAAACTTGGCGATGGCTTCTTAATCGGTTAGATAAAATGATTTTTTGATAACTGTAGATAGAATTAAAAGATATACTTTCAAACTTGAAGGATAACCCTGATGATATTACTAGTCACAATTTAAAAACAAGACTTGCGTAAAGTGTATTGTGCTATATAACCAAAAAAATGCCAACATATTAGTTCAATAGGTATATTGTATTTTGTGTTTAAATGGTGTAATATGAATTTATTCAATATACTAAATTTTGTATATTGCTTTGTGAGGTGGTATTCTTGATACAAAAAACTCTTATGCAAAAGTCTGGAATTGTAGTGCAGCAGCTGGCGCAAGACCTGATAAATATGGAAGTGGGCGATAGGATTCCCACAGTTGATGAATTATCCACCAAATATACTTCAGCCAGAGGCACTGTCCAACAAGCGATTTTACGCTTAAAAGATTATGGTGCTATTTCCTCTGAGTCAAAAGGACATTTGGGTACGTTTTTAAAAGAAATTAATTACGTGAAACTGATGGAAATATGTAGTACAAATGGCCTGGCCGGTGTTATGCCTTTGCCTTACTCAAAAAGATATGAGGGTTTAGCTTCTGCCATCTATGCTACACTGAATGAAAACACCGGTATAAGTGTGAATTTAGCTTTCATGGGCGGTTCGTTGCGCAGGATTGAAGATATGCTAAGCGGACGATATGACTTTGCTGTTATTAGTCTATATACTGCCAAGCATTATATAAAAGAGGGCAAAGATATTGTTATTACCAATCATTTGGGTGTACACAGCTATGTAAACGCACATACACTTATTATGCGTAGTGATTTTGACAAAACACCTAAATATATTGGTGTGGATAGCACATCGTTCGATCAGCTGAGTATGACGACCAACTATTTCAAAAATAAACAAATACAGCTGGTGCCTTTGAAATATGGACATATACTGGAAAATATCAAAAACCGCACCATAGATGCTGCAATATGGAGTCTGGAAGAAAAAATCATAGGCGATGCCGAGCTTAGGTATGAGTATCTTCAAGACGAAATATACCATAAAGATCATACCATTGCCGCAGTTGTGGCAAAAAAAGATGATTTTAAAATAATCAACTTTATGAAACGATTTTTTAACGGAGAAAAAGTGGAACAAATTCAACAAGGGGTTTTGAACGACAAGATAGTACCTACATATTAGACTGTACTGATTTTTAGCAAAGCCGTGTATCGGCTACGCAATTCATGGCTACTGCAGTGTGGTCTAATAATTTTACTTTCAATATACAAAAAAATGTATTTTGCTTTGGAGGGTTGTTTTTATGGATATTATGGATCGAGTGAACCTGCTTAAAGAGTGTGGTATGGCGAATGAGGAAGCATATAATGATTTGAAAATAATTATTGATGTATTTCGCGATTACCACATTATCCTAACGGAGGAAAATGCAGGCACCATGATAACACATTTTTCTGCAGTTTTCAGACGTAATACATCGGACGAAACACTTGAGCCGTTAGCTCAAGAAGCTGTTTTTGATTTAAAGTCTGATACTTTTTTTGAAAGAAGTTATGAAATTCTGCAAAGCATCGTGGCAAAAATACAAAATGAAATAAACCCTGTTGAGGAAGATTTTGTACTGTTGCATATATGCACATTGCTAAACAAAGAGGAGGTGAAATGATGAAAATTGCAATTGCCGGATTAAAAACAAATGTTATCGAAGAGCACATTAAAAAAGTTGCTCCCGAGGTGGAAACGATAATAACTACGGACATGAACGCAGTTTCAATGCTGAAAAATAACGAAGTAGATTATTATTTTGGCGCATGTGAAAGTGGTGCCGGTGCGGCTATATCCATACTTATTGGTATGATTGGATACTCAAAGTGTTGCACTGTGGCAAAGAACGGACAGGTAGTAAAATTGGCAGACGTACAAAAAATGGTGGATGCGGATAAAATCGTATTTGGTATGGCACACGATACGATAGAAAACACTGTACCAATTCTTATGGAAGCTCTGCTTAATAAGCAGGTATAAAAATTGATGTTTATTTAAATGTTATGAATCTAGCTTGGCACAGTTTAATTATTTTTCAGGAGGAAATATTATGGATATGCTTTCAATGGCAGTAATTGTGGTTTTATGTGCTTTAACAGCATGGCTTTCACATTTTGGTATGGCGGTGTTTCATGACGGATTACGCCCGGTAATTCCGGAATATCTTGAAGGACGTATGAAAAGACCTGAACTTGCAAGTGTTGCTTTTGGTCTTAGTGTAGGCTTTATTGCATCAGTGGGTATAGCCCATACACTGGCAACCAGCATACTAAACCCATGGCTTTTGTTTTTGACTACCGACATTTTAGGTGTGTTGGCTCCTAAAAAATGGCTGGCACCTATTTTTGGTGGCGCTTGGGGTGCGCTTTGCCTTACCAGCCTTAATCTTATTAATGGTGTATTGACTGCGCTTCCCGTTGACCTTATCGGCGCTATGGGTACACTGAGCGAGCCGGTGGTATCGGGCTTTGTGTTGTTCCCACTTGTAGCTATATTCACACAAATGGGTTGGAAAAAAGGTGTTGCAGCTACCGTGATTACATTGCTGGTACGTCAGCTGATTACAGTATTTACCACCATTTATCCTGATTCAATTCAGCTATTTGTAGGCGTGTTGCTTCTTGTTATATTTGCACTGCAAAAAGACTTAAAAAGTGGCGCTAAATCTACCGAAGCCGAAAATAATGTGTTTTCCGAAAGAACAAAAAGAATACGCAAAAATCTTTTCTGGCTAATGGGTGGTGGCGCATTAATTGCTGTGGCTTGTAACATTGGTATTTTTGCTGGCTCAGACGTGTCTATATACATGCTGGCTGAAGCACAAGCAACCACAGATCCCACCGCTGCACAAAACATAGTGAACCAAGCGGCACTGGCCGAGTTTGTAAGGGGTCTTGGCTTTATTCCTCTCATCGCCACTACAGCGATCACAACAGGTGTATACGGTGTAGCTGGTCTTACCTTCATCTATCCTATTGGATATCTTATGCCAAACCCGATTTTTGCAGCTATCGGCGGTGCGGTTGTGATTTTGGTAGAAGTGCTTTTGCTTAGCAGTATCGGCAAAGTTCTTGGCAAGTTCCCCTCCATCAGAGCTGCTTCAGATAATATTCGTAGCGCTATTACAGTAGTAATGGAGTTTTCGTTGCTTATTGGTTCCATAAACGCAGTTATCGTTATGGGCGGATACACCGGATTCTTTATCGGCGCAATGATTTACTTCATCAATGAAATGACCGGCAAACGTATAATGAAGATGGCCATAGGTCCTGTTGCAGCAGTGGCTACCGGTATCATTCTAAACCTATTACATTTAGTAGGATTATTCCCAATCGCTGCCTAACTTCCTGATATGTCAAAAAATCGAGAACCTTTTAAGAGTGTTATATTGTTTCAGTAATACGTTTTGTTATGTAAAGCATGAATAAAGGGTTCTCATTTTTTGATGTATCATAATTTATTTATACTGCTATTTGCAAAACCGCAAAAGGATGTGCATTAATTTGATAGAAACTGTACTTGGAAAAATTCATGCAAAAGACATGGGAAATGTTATGTGTCATGAGCATTTAGCCATGGACTTAAGCCCTGTAAGGGGCGATAATGACTCTGTTTTTAGTGATAAAGAACTTATTTTAAACGAAATTTTACTGCTGAAAGAATGTGGATGTGGCACGATTATAGAGGTTACATCTCAGGACATGGGCAGAGATATAGAGGCACTACAGTATTATTCAAAACAATCGGGTATGCATATTGTGGCATCTACCGGATTTTACCTTGAGCCATATCATACTGAATTTGCAAAAGAAGCTACTGTCGATGATATTGCTGATTTCTTCAAAAAAGAACTTAGCGAGGGTATAGAAGATACAGGAATAAAAGCAGGGCTTATAGCGGAAATAGCTACCAGTACTAATTGTGTAAAAGAAAATGAAAAAAAAGTGTTTTTGGCTGCGGCAAAGGCA
Source organism: uncultured Oscillospiraceae bacterium (assembly GCA_964367945.1). Lineage (GTDB taxonomy): Bacteria > Bacillota > Clostridia > Oscillospirales > Ruminococcaceae > JAAYCI01. The sequence continues at coordinate 5,407 of CAYIZZ010000043.1, forward strand.
GCTGTGGAAACAAAATGTGCGGTAAGTACACATTGTGACATGAGTACACAAGCACATGAGCAACTAGACATGTTGCTATCATCTGGGATGGCTGCCGACAAAATAATATTAGGCCATATGGATCTTACTTCGGATACAGATTATCACATTAGCCTTTTAAAAAGAGGCACAAACCTGGCATTTGATACCATAAGCAAAATAGCATACATTTCAGACGAAAAAAGAGCAGAAAACCTAATAAAATTACTAAATAACGGATGGGAAGACCATATTCTCCTTTCTCAGGATGTCAGCAGGCTAAGCTATTTAACCACAAATGGTGGGAAAGGATATACTGCTGTCATGAAATATTTTATACCCATGCTTGAAAAAATGGGTGTGGCTCAAAATCAAATAGAAAAAATGATTGTGCACAATCCTGCGCGCATATTGGATAGATAAGGGGTGGCGTATTGTATTTAAATACTCTTGAAAACAGGAATCTAGCATTAATTGAATATGCATTTAATAATAGGGAGAAATTTTATCCAAACACATATATTTTGGATATGGATACTATAGAAGAAAATGCAAAAATGATGCTTTGTGAGGCGCAAAAATACAATATAGATTTATTTTTTATGACAAAACAGCTTGGCCGGAACCCAATAGTGTGTAAAAAATTGACAGATATGGGATACGCCGGTGCTGTGGTGGTGGATTTTCAAGAAGCTCTTGTGATGATGGAACACAACATACCTATTGCGCATCTTGGTCATTTAGTGCAAACACCTACCAGCTTGCTTGAGAAAATCTTACAATACGGTGTAGGTATCGTGACGGTTTTCTCTATAGAAAAAGCCGAGGAAATAAGCCGTATTGCAAAAAAGCTGGATATAACACAAGAAATATGTTTGAAGTTTTATGCAAAAGATGATTTTGTATATGCAGGACAAGAAGGTGGTTTCCCCTTAGAAGATGCAGAATATGTGATGAATAAACTTAAAACTTTAGATAATATAAAAGTCTCTACCCTTACAAGTTTTCCTTGCTTTTTATACGATAGCGAAAAAGAACAACCCTTACCACTTTCCAATATAAACACATTGAAAAAAGCAAAAGCTATAGGGGAAAGTATTTTAGGACATTCTCTAAAACTAAACCTTCCTTCTTGTAGTCAAAGCAGTTTAATGGCTGATGTTAGTGCTCACGGTGGGAATAGTGCCGAGCCGGGAAGTTCTTTGAGTGGGATGACTCCAAATAACGTTTCGGGAAATGCACTGGAGGTGCCTGCTATGGTATATTTCAGTGAAGTTTCTCATAATCATGAGAATAATGCTTATTGCTTTGGCGGTGGCACATATTTTCGCGGAGATATCGACTGCGCTTTAGTAGGCGAAAGTTATTCTACAGCAAAAAAAATAAAGGCGCAGCAGCCTTGTGAAAAAAATATTGATTATTATATACGATTAAAGGAAGAAGCAAATGTAGGCGACACTGCTTTAATGCTTTTCAGAACTCAAATATTCATCACGAGAAGCATGGTGGCTGTTGTTTCCGGCCTACGCAAAGGTAGCCCTAAAATAGAGGGTCTATATACATCTACGGGGCAAGAAATGTCTTTATAGGTGAAAAAATGAAAGGACAGCATAGCAATATGGGTAGGTTTATTGTTATAGTATTAGACGGGTTCGGGGTAGGTGCTATGGATGATGTGTCTACAGTTCGTCCTCAAGATGTAGGCTCGAATACTTTTGCATCAATTTTGAGAGATCATCCGGATATTTATCTACCAAACTTGGAAAAACTGGGCCTTATGAATGCTTGCAATATCCCATCAATCCGAATGAAGCCTCAAGAAAATGTCACTTTTGCCACATCAAATCTGATGCATATGGGTGCAGACACTTTCTTTGGACATCAGGAAATCATGGGCACAAAACCTGTGCCTCCGTTTGGGGAAGCGTTTAAGAATCATATAGATAAAGTAAGTAAGCTGTTATCATCTCATGGATACAATGTACAACGTTTTAAAGTTGAAAATGAAAGCTACTTACTTGTTGAAAACGCCATGTGTATAGGCGATAATATTGAGTGTGATCTTTCTCAGGCATACAACATAACAGTAGCTACTGATTTGATAGATTTCAGCAAAGCGGTGAATATTGCAAAACTTGTAAGAGAGATAGTATTTGTGCCACGTGTTATTGTTTTTGGCGGTAGTGGTGTTGGATTAAAGGATTTACATTCGGCTGCGGTGGAAAAAGGTGATTTTGTAGGTATAAATGCACCGAAATCGGGAGTGTATAACAAAAACTATCAGTGCCTACATTTAGGATATGGTGTAAACTCAGAAGAACAAGTACAAAGTATATTGGGTAAAAACGGTATACCTGTATATCTTTTGGGTAAGGTAGCCGATGTAGTGCATAATTCGTATGGTACCTCATATTCCATAGTGCCAACAAAAGAAGTGCTGACAAAAACTCTTGAAATAGTAAAAAAAGAAAACACAGCGTTTATTTGTGCGAATGTACAAGAAACAGATTTAAGTGGTCATGCCCAAGACAGTGATAAATATAAAAAAATATTAGAGACGGCCGATAGTGGCATAGGCGAAATAGTAGCTGCAATGAATGACAGTGATATACTGATAGTTATGGCCGACCACGGAAATGATCCAAATGTAGGACATCCTAGGCATACAAGAGAAAGGGTTCCTATTTTGGTTAAAACATCGCGAAATTTAGGATATTTAGGCCGAAGGGAAACTTTATCAGATGTTGCGGCTACGGCAGCTATGTTTTTTGGAATGGAAAGTCCACCAAATGGAACATCTATGTTTTAAAAACCGATGTGCTTAAGGTGGTATATCTTCAAATATTTGGTACAAACCGGTGTGCTGAAAAATACCGTAAATGCACCCCGGTTATTTTGTGTGATTACGTAAATACAATGGTATATCAGATATTACCATCCCCTATCTGTGTATCATGGTCCACAAAACTATATACCAACTATTGTATGGAAATCCCTCTTGCGTCTATTTTCCATCATTTGTAATTTTTCAAGTGGTGGATTTTTTATTGTGTTCTATAAATTGACTATCCACACAAAAATAAAGTATAATGCAATATGAAATATACCTATTATACGGTAGTACAAAACTTAATTTCATGCTAATGTAGCGACATTTTTAGGAGAATCAAATGAGATGTGAAAATTGTAACCAACTTTTATCAGGTAGCAAAAATTTTTGTAAAGGCTGTGGACTTCCTATAAAAAGAAAAAAAACCAATGGATGCCTTATCGCCGTTGTAGTGATTATAATATTACTAGCTATAGTTTTCTTTACCCTTTTTATGATTGGATTTTTATCAGAACCTTCTAGCGACTATGGATCATCCCAGAGTATGTCATCTAACACTGCATCCGGCGTAGATAACCTTTCCGATTTTGAAATGGGCGATGTACGTGATTTTTACACCACCCCAAAAGCAGACGGCAGCGATATACACACCATTATGGTTTATATGATAGGCTCTGACCTTGAAAGTGTAGATTCCTCGGCTACTCATGATATCTACGAGATGCAAGACGCCGAGTTTGGCGATAACATAAACCTCATATTGATGACCGGCGGCGCAGAGGATTGGCACCATGAAGATATTAGTAGCGACTCCACACAATATTGGCAGGTAGAAAACGGTAATCTCACTTTATTATATGATGCACAAACACATATCAATATGGTGTCTCCCGATACCGTGAGCACCTTCATCACTGATACTGCAAGTGCTTTTCCCGCTGATAGATACAGCTTCATTTTTTGGAACCACGGCGGTGGAACCTTGGGTGGTTTTGGAGCTGATGAACACTATCCATCAGGTACTCTCACATTGACAGATCTCGATGAAGCATTCAATCAAGCCGATGTGAAATTTGATTTTGTAGGTTTCGATGCATGCCTGATGGGCACAATCGAAACCGCGATGATGCTGGAGTCTCATGCCGATTATTTTATTGCCTCACAGGAATCAGTGCCCGGTGATGGTTGGTATTACACCGATTGGTTGACAGATCTCGGTCAAAACCCCTCCATGTCAGCACTAGATATTGGAACGAATATTGTTGATGACTTTGTGGACTCGTTTTTTGGCTATGATTCCAGCATGCACTACACTCTTTCTGTTATCGAACTTCGGCAAATACCTTTTGCTTATGATATATTGACAAATTATTTTATCAATGCCACTACTGATATTCGTAATAATGAATATCCCCTGCTATCCCGAGCACGACATGAGACAAAAGATTTTGGCGATGGCGAATTCGAGCAAATTGATATCATAGATTTTATTCAAAACACTGATGTCGAGGGTGGCGATTATGCCCTTGCGGCAGTGCGTAACGCCGTGAAATATTACCGCAACAGCGATCATATTGGAGCAGCGCATGGTATAGCCATGTATTTCCCTTATGAGTATCCCGAATATTATGCCGATAGCCGAGATGTTATAAATAGTTTAGGAATAAGCAGAGAATACACAAACTTTTTCAATGTATTCGTCAGCGCCATGACCGGCGGCCAAGTACAAAAGCCTGACGACTTCAATACCGATTCCGAATCCGAAAGTAATTATTCTACAGAAGACTGGTACGATACTGAAACCGCCGACAGCTACGAAACCGAATACAGCGGAGATCATTTCGAAACACTGGTAATCGACGAAAAAGACGGCGGGTATGTTTTAAGCCTCAGCCCTGAGCATTGGGAAGATATTACCAGCATCGAGTTGCAGGTGCTTTTAGACACAGGTGAAGACTATGTCGATCTTGGCAGCGATAATGTCTATGAGTTTGACGAGGATGGAGATTTGATTGTTGAGTTTGATTACACCTGGGTATCTTTAGATGGAAATATAGTGCCATTTTACGCTGCAGAGTCGGTAAGTAATGACGATGGCTGGTATACATATGGGCATGTGCCGGCTCTTTTGAACGGCAAAGAGCATATCAACCTAATTGTATATTGGGACGATGCAAACCCTCAAGGCTATGTGGCAGGATATAACAAATATGCCGAAGTTGGCGAGCCTCTTGGTAAATTTTCATATACCTTAGAAGAAGGCCAAACATTAGAATGGCTGTTTGATTATTATACATATGACTATGAATTCGACAGTAGCTATGTGTCGGGCGAGCCGTATACTGTTACCGACCAAGAAATAGAAGTGAGCTACAGCTATGTGGGCGACTTGGATGCTTTAATATATTTCCGCTTAACAGATATCTACAACAATGTATATAACACCGAAATAATGCAGTATTACGATTAACATTTTTCAAACCAAACTTTAATACATTAAAAAGCCATACTCACTATTTTCCTAAATGTGAGTATGGCTTTTTGCAAGTTTTCTTTTCTTTTTGTCGAATTTGTGATAAACTATAAACTGTAATTCAAAATTTTGGTACATTTTATACTTTTTTGTGATATTTATATGATTTTCCAGCAATATAATAAACCACCCTAACGACGAAAGAAAGGATAGTAACTATGAGCAAAATTTCAAAGACACCCATGAAATTTTTTTTATTAATTACTATCGCTGTTATCCTTTGTACCACCCATATAGTATTTGCAAACGATCAGCGCACTTTTGAAAAAACAATTATCCGAGTTGGGTATGATTCAGGGTATGGTGTTATAGACAACATGGATTCTTTAGATGATAAAGGTTTTGGTTATGACATCTTAATCAGGGCCGAGCATTATTCGAACTATGAGTTTGAGTTTTACGAATATGATTATTATGGTGCACTTCAAGCACTTGAAGACGGCGAAATAGATTTAATGGGTATTATGTTTAGTGATACCATGTTTCAAGATGCATTTTCTTATGTCGAAAAATCTCTGGGATCGTCTCAACTTATTTTAGCCACAAAAGATGGCAATACTTATTATGATGATCCTATAGAAATAAACGGTAAAACCGTAGCAAGTTTTCACAACAATCTTTACGAGCGCTACCTAGATGAATATTGTAAAGAAAACGGAATATCTGTAAATTATGTGCGTGGAGAAATCGATACATACACAGATTTAGACGCAGATTTTTATCTTGTTACAACCATCGACCAAAACATTAAAGATTTCTATATGGTAATGAACTTAAAACTGTTTGATATGCATTTTATCACGCATAAAAACAATCCCGAGCTTGCCCAGTCTGTCTCTGATGCTATCGAGCTTTCGGTATCGGCAGACGGAACATTCCTTGAAGAGCTGCAGATTAAATACTATGGCGACAAGCAGCTTACCAGACGTTTTCTAACAAGAGATGAAGTAGCTCTTTTAGCAAGCAAACCCCTCACTTGTGGATATATTGACCATCATCAACCCATACAGTTCACAAACGACGAAGGCCTACCTGACGGAATAAGCGTGCAAATCATGACTATACTATCTGAAACATATGGTTTTGATGTCACGTATGTTCCATATAACCATGATATGTCCAACGAATCTCATGAAAACTTCGATATACTTTTATCTGCCACCGGAGATTATGAGCACGAAATGGAATTTTACACGCCATCTGCATCATTCATCGAGCTACCGATGATGTTTTTATCCAAACAAAATCGCATTGAGCAACTCGTATCTGAAGATCATTCAAGCAAGATGGGAATGCTGAATTATATCACAATTGATCATGAGGCTATACTTGAAAGATATCCAGGCAATAGTATTGTATTGTATGACACATTCGACGAGATGTTGCAAAAATATATAGACGGCGAAGTGGATGGTATTTTAGCCACTGACCATGGTGTTGAATATGCACAAGCTGTCCTTGGCACAGAACAATATGTCATTCGTAGCACCGGTCTAACATTACCTTTACGAATTTTTATATCGCGTGACATTGAAAATCTAACCGAATATATCGGTGCGTTCAACGTTATGTTCGAGCATTTAAGCCAAAACGAAATTGATGAAGTAATCACTCATCAGTCGGCCTCTTATAACCCTGAATATTCGGCACGTGATTTCATCATGGAAAACATTTATATTATATTGATTGGTCTATTTATCGTATTTGCAATTGTATCTATGATAGTTTTTTATCTGCAACACAAAAAGAAATCTGATATTTTGAAAATAGTCAACTATGATACTGTCACCAGCCTTATATCCACTTACTATTTTAATGAAAAAGTGACTGAAATTTTATTTAACGCTAAGCCTAATGAATACGAAGTAATTGACATAGATATTGATAGTTTTCACACCATCAATAAATTATATAGCAAGGAAATCGGAAATCAGGTAATATGCGCTGTAGCCAACGCTTTACTTGAGGGTTATGAAGGTACTAATGCATTGATAACCAGAGTAATCGCCGATCAATTTGTTGTATTCCACAAGAAAAATGAAGGCACACCCATAAAAGAAATATGTGAAAACAACATTTCTTCGTCCATAAAAGTTATTATGGGTGAAAAATACAATATCAGCATGTCCATAGGAACATGCCTTGTCGAAAACACTTTTCAGCGGATAGACGAGATTATCGACTGTGCTGTTGCTGCACGACTTAAAGGCAAGCAAAAATATTATTTCACTTACTATACATACAATGATGAAATCAAAAAAGAGCACGAAATGAAAACAAGCATCGTCTATCGCATGAAAGATGCTTTATCCAGCAACCAATTCAAAGTTGTTTTTCAGCCAAAAGTAGACCTAAACACTTTGAAAATAAACGGCGCCGAGGCTTTAGTCCGATGGCACACCTCAGGCAAATATGGCGTAATACCACCCGATTCATTTATCAGCATCTTCGAATCGAACGGATTTATAGTAGATTTAGATTTATATGTGTTTGACAAAGTGTGTTCATTCATCAAGACATATAATCAACTGCTAAACATCCCCCTTATCTCCGTGAATGTTTCTACCATTACATTATTTGACAACCGATTCCCCGGTGAATATTCAAACATTTTATCAAAGCACGATTTATCTGCAAGTAAGGTAGAGATAGAAATAACTGAAAGCGCCACTGCAATAAACCAGACTATTTTAGTAAAAAAACTCCAAGAGCTTGAAGAGCTTGGGTTCTTTATCTCCATTGATGATTTTGGCGCCGGAGAATCTTCCCTCAACAGGCTAAGTTCCATCACCGCACACACTATAAAACTAGACAAAGCATTCCTTGATTATAGTATAGTAAATGAAAAAGGAGCCATTGTCGTGGGTAATGTTATAAAGCTTGCAAAGCAGCTTAACATGAATGTTTTGTGTGAAGGTATTGAAACTGCTGAGCAAGCGCAGTGGCTGAAAAACCTTGATTGTGATTATGCACAAGGATATTATTTTGCCAAACCACTGAATAAACAGCAGTTCATCAATTTACTCTCTTCTGATATAACATACGATATCCAGTCATGATATCAAGCTTACTATAGTTTCAAAAAAGCAATTGCTATTTTCCTGTTTAGGAAATGGCAATTGCTTTTTTAAAGCCGCAGAACCCAACTCGTTCACGCACACTTTATCACTTTTCTATATTTTGCAAATAAATCATCAAAATACTTTTAAATGGTTTTTCAAATCTAGGCTGAGTAGTGCTTTCTTTATACTTATCTGCTGTGCCCAGCATAGAATGCAGACCCGAGGCAAACGCCAGATAAAACACTATAAAGTTCTGAACATCTTCATCTGTATTATTTCTATATACTTTTTTAATAACATTTGTCATCATATCTTGCAAATTACTCATATCTTTTTCAAATTGTTCAAACGCTTCATCTGATGCATTTTTTCTGATCACCGAAAACAAAATAGTATATAGCTCCATAAATTCAGGAACTTGAAAAAATGCATCTGTTAAAACATCGGCAACATCTTTTGCGTTTTTATTTTCCAGCTCATCAAGATGGTTTTCTATGTACACCAAAAGCTTTTTAGCATAAAAAATAATCATTTTCAGCATTATTTCTTCTTTTGTATTAAAATATTTATATATTGTCGGTCGCGTAAATAGCGTTTGTTTGGAAATCGCTAAAAAATTCATTTTCCCAAGTCCGTTTTCTTCGTATATCTTTATTGCTACTTTTACAATCTCGTTCATTCTGTCTTCCACCTGACTGGTTGTTCGTGCTCTTTTGTAATCCATTTCATCACCTCATCATTAATATATAAACCCATTGATATTTCAATTCAAACCGTGTATGCTATGTTTTATTAAGCGCTCGAGAAGAAAGCTGTCCACGCCATATAGACAATTCAAAATCTTTTGGTATACTTGAATTTATAGGAAAAATAAAAAACCCAAGCAAATTTGTCACATTGGTTTTTCTTTCCGTAGCCCATGTCAAAAATAAAGTATTTATTAAGATTTTAGAGGATTATGTGCGGGATTTTTGTCAAATTTAGTATAATTAGCTCGATAAAAATAACTAAATGGGTGAAAAAGGGTCTACTGATAGCTTTTGAGTGAAAAATCACTCTTTAAAACAAATGGTATCATCGGAGGGTATCATGGATTTTGCTGAAACCGTATTTCTTAGTACCGAATTGATAGGGACCATTTCTTTTGCGATATCCGGTTCCATGGTTGCTATCCAAAAAAGAACCGATTTCTTTGGTGTATTATTCCTTGGCGCTGTCACTGCCGTCGGTGGCGGTATTTTTCGTGATCTTTTATTAGGCAATACCCCACCTATTGCCTTTATTGACCGAAAGTATGTTCTAATCGCACTTTTAACTTCGTTTATTTTGTTTGTTACAGTAAGATGTGCACGTGAGCAATATATTAAATGGGAGCAGCATCTAGGCACCATCAACAATGTATTCGATGCCCTCGGCCTTGGTATTTTTGCTGTGGTAGGTGTGCAGGCGGGCATACGTAGCGGCCAAAGTGATAACTTGTTCTTTTGTTTATTTTTAGGTCTTGTCACCGGTGTTGGCGGCGGCATCACTCGTGATCTTATGCTTTGTGAAATTCCGTTTGTGCTAAAAAAGCGCATATATGCAGTGGCCACACTTTTGGGAGGCGCCTCTTATTGGTTCTTGACACAAACATTCTCGCAAGATGTTGCCACTGCTTCTGCTGTTAGTGTACTTATTGTTTTTGTCATCCGCATGCTGTCCACAAAATACCGCTGGAGCTTGCCAAAAGCTATTGAGTAAATTTTATGCGCATCAAAAAACAGACCTTACCTAAGTCTTATCGACTTTGTGTAAGGTCTGCTTTGTTATTTACAATCTTATAGCTTTTCCAATAGATCTTTCAAGCATTTTTCAATACTTTCTTTTATACATATACTTTTATCTTTTATTTCTTTAGGCACATCTGCCTCGCCGGCATTTATACATACATATGTCGCATTTCTATTTTGATACGTCATCTGCCAAAATGGATATTTAATTATAGACGGTGTGTTATACCCTACCCCAAGCTCTAAATAAACCACTTTTTTTCTGCTATGCTCTCTTATAAAACTTTCATATCTATCGGCAGCTTCATGCCAGCCCTCATCCTCCAC